>NZ_VFIY01000008.1 GCF_006385175.1 Emcibacter nanhaiensis | reverse complement strand
ACATCGGCAACGCCTATGATCTGACCACCAAGCGATATCTCCGATCCTCTGAGACAATTGGGGTATCCGCTACCGTCCAACCTTTCATGATGTTCTCCAACCATGCGGACCACTGCCGGGCTCACTTTTAACTGATGAAGGACATCTACGCCAACCTGGACATGTGTTTTGACCAACTCATATTCCTGGGGAGATAGCTTTCCGGGCTTGGATATAAAACCCTGTGGTATCGCCTGTTTACCAATGTCGTGAAGGTAGCCGGCCAGCTTTATCTTTTCAATCTCACCTGGCAGAACGCCAAGCCTTTGGGCGATCCGGGCAGCTAGTTCGGATACCATGATACAGTGTTCTTTTGTGTACAGATCACTTAGTCCGATAAGAAGCAGTACAGTATTCTTAACGATCTCATCAGTGTCTGAATTAAATATTGAATAGTTATCAGTGTTCATTTCCCCAATACCTCTGTATACCATGAAGGAAGAGACCAGCTTAAGGCGTGGGAATTAATATCTACAAAAATTCACTTAAAATTTTAAGGATTTTTCCTGGTGCTATAATGTGAGGCTGATTTTTCTGATTGCTGCTTGATGAACTTGTTGTTCTGGCTCATCTCTTCCTGGGATATTGACGTTCTGTATGATTTGACAAGAAACAGACTACGCCAGTCATGATAATGTTGACAGTCACGCCATCGTCAGAAAAGGGAAGGTTTAAGGCACAATAGTCAAGATAGTCTTTCTTCGACCAGATGAATTGCCCCCTGTAGAGGTAAGGTATTTTATTCTCAAGCATCCAGTTATATCGCTCGATTACTCCAGACATGACAGGAAGCTCATCAAGATATCTTCCCGTATAATCCTCCCCTACACCAGTGACTGTTTCGGAACCGACCAGTCGATACTTGTATCTTCCGGTCTCGGGCTCTATATCAACCATAGAGATATGTGTCAGCAGTCCAGGAACATCAATGGGATCAAAATCCGTTCGGCTTGGCATGGGTTTTGACCCCCTGATTTTGTCCCAGTAGGAAAACAGTTCTTTATGGACATCATATTCCAAGTCGGATAGCTGAACGGGGGCTTTAAACATTGGAAAAAAGATACCTTTACTATTATTCATGCCCCATTTTACTTTAGGGATCTATTGATATAGGAACGCGAATCCAAACAGACCTGACAGTATAATATCATTCCCTAATAATAGAAAATCCTCTCAAGATTGCTGCTGCCCTTCACACCCCCACTGCGGCCTTCTCCGAAACCGAGAGATATGGTGTAGGCGGGTCAGGTCGACTCTGGAAAGAGGTAAACCATAGCGGCCATTATGATATCAACAGTTTCTCCGTCGTCGGAAAAAGGGAACGTTATAGACCGATATTCAAGGAAGTTTTTTTCCGACCATTCAACGTTGCCTTGGTAGTAATAGGGGATCTTGTTTTCAACGATCCAATTGCAACGTTCCACAACTCGGGAAATGACGGGAATACTATCTACATATTGACCTGTGGGATCTGCACCCAAGGCTTGTACTGTTTCCGATCCAAGCAGCCGGATCAGATACCGACCTGTAGCTTGCTCTACATTCACCATGAGGATATGTTTCAACACATTTGGCACCTCTGTCGGCTCGAAATCCTTCCGGCGTGGCATAGATCGAGTGCCCCTAATCTTGTTCCAATATTGAAACAGCTCCTTATGAACATCGTGTTTAAGATCTGAAAACTCTACGGGATACATAAACATAGATTTTTCCCCCTGTCCGACGCCCCACCATTTCCAACACAATGTGTGCTAGTTATGCGGGATTGTTATACATCATAGTTATACATGAGACTTTTTAACTCAATTTACCACATGAATCTACTGTTGTTAGATAAGAAGTGCACTTTTATTTAGTAAATAATTTACTTTAGGTATATTATTATAGTCATCTTATGTAAGATAAGATGAAATATTCGCCGTGATAGAAGAAAGTACATCCTGTAATAGTAACTTTGCCTGTCAGACGTGAAGCGAATATATTCAATAAAAATAGAAGAACGCAACTTATCGGGGCCAAATAAAAACTACTCAGGTGGAAACTGACCTGAAGTGGCAGCATTGAGGTGCGACTATTTACATACCTCAGGAAATCACTTGCAGAACTGGTCTGTTTGATGAGTTTTGGGGCGTTGGGGATATATCGATCCTTATCCAAATTTAGAGTGCATATTTTTCCTGTACATCCTTTTAAGTACTGGAAGTTATATGCGTGTTTTTAACGTGGTTTTGGTTCGTATCTTGGGGAGATGTTGGCCAATGGTAAGGAATTATGTTGCGAAGGTTCTTTCGGGTTTATTTTATGAACAGATCACCTCGACGGTGCCACCACCGGGATCAAAGGAAGTCGAGCATGTTCCCTTGGCTCCGACGATCGAGCAGAAACTTTGCGCCATATTGGAAACAGTTTCCTCTCCAACAGCGGGAAGGGTTCAACTTTTAGGTCTTGGACCACTGAAAGAGAGGTTGGGGGAGGCTTGGCCAAAACTTGAGTGTAAGGTTCTTAGCTTTTTGGAGCAGATTATCGCGAGGAGATTGGGAGACGAGGATGTATTTTTCTCACGTAGTAGTGACGAACATATTATCGTTTTTGCTCGACTATCTGAAAATGAAGCAAAGCTTGTCTGCGCCAAAATACTGGAAGAACTGACCCGAAAGTTCCTGGGCCAGGCTGACACCAGGGAAATTATTGTCCAAACGGCCGTCGGGAAACTCGATGGGAACCTGGTTTTCCAATCAACGACATTAGATGAACTGCTCACTTCGGATGTTTTTGACGATATTTCATGTCAAAATGTCACTAGTGAAAACTCTTGTTGTGTAGCTGACAGAGAAGGGCACGCGTTACTTTCACAATTGGACCGAAAATTCTCAATTAGCTACATTCCAATCTGGGACTCGAAACATGAAGTTATTTCCACCTATGGTCTGAGCTGTCGGCCAATTCGGCAGATGCCTATTAGTTCTGGAGGCTATGCCACTGTAAACAAATTTCTGAAAGGCAAGGATCTCGTTTCTCTCGATTATTATTTATTTGAGGCGTGTCACAATACACTTCAGGAATTTCATGAAAATAACTTCAGGGCGATTTTTTCCATTCCGCTCCGCTACGAAACGGTAGTCTCTTCTGAACGTCTAAAGGCTTACATTCAGCTTTGCTCTCAAATACCAGATCACTGGCAACGCTATCTCACTTTTGCCCTGGTGGATTTTCCGCCCGGGATTCCCGCTGCAAAACTGACAGCAATAACCTCGATGTTGAAACGTTATTGTCGCGCGGTAGTTTTAATATGTACCGATATTGTCTCTCGTGATGTTCAATTCTATAGAGAATGTGGCTTAAAAGGTATGACGGTAATCGTGAGCTACAAAGAGAATGCGGCTGATACTTATTGGGAAAAGTTGGAGAATATGGTTGCATCTTGCAAGAAGAATGGATTGGAAACAGCCGCCTTTTCCGTCTCAACGAGCGACGATCTATTTCTGGCACGCCAGGTGGGGTTTAAATATATATCCGGGCAAGTCCTAAGCAATGAAATCCCAACCCCGGGCCATATGGTGCGTTTTCCATGGAAGGAATTTAGTGCGGGAAGAAAGCCAAGTTTCTAATCACCTGACTGAGTTATGTCCAACTAGTTGGGCGGTTTCGAGGACATGTTAAGCCACAGTCTGCATCTTTACTCGGTTCTAAATTTACGCTGCAAGACTGAGAAAATCTGAGTATGGGTTCAGTTGGAGGCGTGCCCTTGCAATCAATCATATGGAAAATATCTTTATATTCCAGTGGGTTACATTTTCCATATTTGGGTGGAAATATAAATACTCAATAAAATCAATGCGTTAAGTTTATAGGTTCAAATCATACGCAACCAACGAAATAAATCCCCCACCTTTATTTTTGCCCGACAAAGTAACTAGACGATTGGAACTGTCCAGTCTTTATAGTTGGTGAACTGCACATTGATATCAGCATGCACCATACTTTTGAGGGGAGTAGTGGGCGCTCAGAGTTCCTAATTTCCGACACATATATTCAATTATGACGGGGAACTCCATGACTAATAACCAAACTCGTCCGGATCGAAGTATTCTTGATCCCCAGACACGCGCAGTTGTCGAAATGCTGGAAAAAGATCCTTTTCTGGATTTATCCATGACGCCTGCTGAAATGCGTCTCACCTTTGACAGATTTTACGAGCGGATCGGGTACCCTGATTTGCCTGTTGCTCATGTGGAGGACCTGGAGGTGCCTGGCAAAGCAGGCCCCATCGCCGTCCGCCTGTATTATCCATTGGATGGTCCGGAGGAAAAGTTGCCGGCATGTGTTTTCTATCATGGCGGCGGTATGATGATGGGAAGCATTGGCGCCTATGACGGCTTGTGTCGCCGACTTTGCGCCAAATCCGGAGCTATTGTCATCTCTTCCTCCTACCGGCTGGCGCCGGAGAATAAATTTCCGGCAGCGGCTGAGGACGCTATCGCTGTTTTTGAGTGGGTGTATGAAAACGCAGGCCGCGATGCTGCGTTGCAGATGCGATAGCGCACAGGAGAAGTCGTTCAGACTACCGGACGAATACCCCGCACAGTGACGAATTCACCGGGGATACCGTAGCTCCCGTCGCTTTGCTTGTACTCAGCGACAGAGGCCATGAACTCTTGACGAACCCCGTTCCAGTCCTGATCGTCGAACCGTTTGACGGCAAGTGCCACGGGGCCACCAAGCAGAACGGCATCTACGACATCTTTGTCGCATTGGAAGACCAACGTTTCGAACTGACGGTGCTCTAGAATGTTCTCTAGCCCAACGTCTTCAAAGAGCCGCCTAAGTGCATCTGGCGCCCCTGCTCCAAAGAACATCGGGCAGGCTTCAGATGCGACACGGGCGTCGACAATGGGAAAAACTTCCGCCCAGCCACAATTCCGGCGCTCACCCCATACGGTCGCTGCGACTGTGCCTCCGGGAGCTATGACCCGTGCCATCTCAGACACAGCGGCGGCAGGATCGGGCGTATACATCAGCCCGAGCGCGCAAATTGCAGCATCGAAAGTCTCATCGGGTACATCGAGTTTTTCTGCAGGCATGCGTCTTGCCTCTATATTCGCATCGGGACTTCTGTCCAAGCGGCTCTGTAAGTCGTCAATCATACCCTGCGAAAGATCGGTCGCAAGAACCTGCCCCCCCCGCTCCGACCTCTTCGGAAAGCCGCAAGGTGACCAGCCCGCTACCGCAGGCCGTTTCAACCACCGTTTGTCCGGACTTGACCTGGGCCATTTCTAGCAGCCGATCATGGGCAGGACGCAGCTGGGCCTCCCAGGCCGTGTGGTAATGGGCCGCTGCCGCATCCCAGCCATAGCGCTGGACGCGAAGTTGAAGCCGGGCATCCATCACGCAATCTCCTTCGTGATCGAGATCGTGGTGCTGACCGGCTGCGCATCCCGGTAGGCGAGGAACCATGGATCGTTGGCAAGTGCCCGGCTGACCATTTCACCGACCTTCTCCTCGGGTTCGGAGCTCCTGATCTCAATGGCGATCCGCGTATCGTTTGGCACAGGGCTCGCTCCCTCCATGGCGAGCACCCCGCGATTGTCCCAGTCCTGCTCGATCCCAATGCGCACGGTGTCGAGGTGCAGGTTTTCCCGCACCGCGGTCATCTTGATCCCGATCGCGAGACAGCCGCAAATCGCGGCACGTCCAAAATAGCCTGGCGACGGCCCTTCATCGCTTCCCCCAATTGTGCCGGGCATGTCGAGGGTAAGTCGGTGGCCAGCCTGCTCATAAGTGCAGCATAGACCAGCCCGAACTTCGGCGGATCCACGATTGACCACCTGAGCGCGTTCCGGGCGCTGTGTGAATATGGAAATCGCGCGCAGTTGCGCCTCTCTGGCACGACGGTTCAGGTTCATCGTTTTTTCTCCAACCGGTTTTAAAAGCCTTGAGTTTGGCCGAACCGCCTGTGTTGACGTTCCGGCCAAACCGTCATTCATCCCGCGGCCATGGCCTTGATGTCATCGGCGCTTGGCGTATTGCCGCCAATCCCCCAATGACCGCTGCGCACTTCCTTGACCCGGACCCAGGTCACCGGGCGCATGTTCTCGCCTTCGACTTCGACCATCGCATCGGTCACTTTCTCGATCATTTTTGCCTTCTGTTCGTCGTCGAAAACGCCTTCAATCACTTCGATATCCACCAGCGGCATGGTTTGCCTCCTTTGCTTCCAACTTTGGTGAAACGAAGCTTGCACCGGTCACTTGCGCCAAACCAGTTCTGCAAATGCAGTAAATCCACTATAGTTTCTGAAGTAGACTGTTCCGGCCCGAAATGTTTTCCTTGAGGTGGAGGTACCGCAATGTCAGATTCGAATTACCCGAGATTTTGCCCTGTCGCGATGGCCGCCAGCCTGTTGGAGCCGCGCTGGACCATGCTCGTGCTGTGCGAAATGTGGTCCGGCTCGACCCGTTTCAGTGAAATCCAGCGGGGTGTTCCGGGGATGTCACCTGGTCTGCTGTCCAAGCGTTTGAAAGAGATGGAAGCCAACGGCCTCCTCATCCGCCGTGGCAGTGGTCCTGGCGCACATGCTGAGTATTTGACAACCCCGCTCGCAGATGAGCTCGAGCCGCTGATCCGCGGTCTCGGAGAATGGGCGCACCGCAACATCGACTGCGAAACGTCACTTCAAGACCTCGATGCCCGAATGCTGATGTGGAATATCCGCAGAAAAATCGATCTGTTGCAGTTGCCGAAACGAAAAAGCGTCATCCAATTCATTCTCAACGACACACCGAACGAAACGGCGAATTACTGGCTCGTGGCAAAGCCAGGCGAAGAAACTGATCTCTGCTACACTGACCCTAAGTTCGACGTTGATCTTTTTGTCGTATGTGAACTCTGTGCGCTGACATCGGCCTGGATGGGGCACTCGACATTCGAAGAAGAAATTGACGGTGGGCGAATTAGCTTGACCGGACACGATCTGATGCAACGGACTTTGACAAGGTGGCTTATGCGGAGCAGCTATGCCGAGGTTCAGTAGCGCTCCCGATTTGAGCAACGCAGAGCCGCCAATTAGTAGCTCGGGTCTGGGACAAACCGTTTGGTGCAAATTCCACGCTACCCTTGGTTCAAATTGAGTGGAAGGCCGGATACAATGCCGGTTTTGTCCGCAAAGCCGACTTTGCTCTTGCGCGCTACTTCCGCATTATCCTGCCTTTGCGCGCCGTTGCACTACTACGCCTTCTAGGCTGTTGCTACTGACCCTTTAACGGTCTTCTTGATTGGTTCCGTAATCCAATGCGGGGCCGCCAATGACCGTCCACACATTCAAATCTGAAGCTCTCGCCCGTGGCGCGCGCATGCTCAGGACTGTGCTCGGGGCCGACGTCGCAGCATGGCTCGAAGACTCTGCGGTTGTCGAGGTCATGCTCAATCCCGACGGCTGCTTGTGGGTCGACCGGCTGAGCGAAGGCCTCGCCGACACGGGTGAAGTGCTTTCCGCCGCTGACTGTGAGCGTATCGTCCGTTTGGTCGCGCTACTCGCTGGCAGCGCGCTCATCGAAATTTGAGGCACATATCCCAATAGGATATTGTAAACGGATAATAGAGACATTGTCTGAGCAAATATTCGGTTTAGAGGGGAGACACGAGGATGAACGAAAACAAAGTGACAAACGAGCTTGAGCTTATGACTATGATCGTGGTTGCCGAGCAAAATAATTACTGGTTAAGATTTACGGCCTTTTCTGCCTTAACCGCTGGGATGGTGGTGGCTACTATTGCAGTCGCGAATGCATTGTATATTGGTTATATGGGGCTGGTACTTTCGGTATTTTGGATGTCTGTCCAGTGGGCGAGCTACAATTATGTGCTTCACTATGATGAAATTTGGGAGCCTCAAATTGAGGAGTTGGGTTTCCGTCGTCCGGAGGAGTTTTGGGCAAAGCTCCCTCGCACGACGTTCATTGGAGCATTGACCGCTACGTCGAGCATGGTGTTCTGGATGGCTTTCATCTGCAAACTTGTATAGCTGAGTATCGTGCTTTAGGTTTCGCGCCTGATAACCAGAGTGGTGCAGGTTGTTGGGTTGAATGCAATGGTTGCTCCATAAACTGGATTCGCTGTGTATGCTGATACAGCCGGAACTGGATCCGTTCACGAAGAAGTCGAGGCAGTGATGTTAGATTTGCCCGAAGCACCGTTAGAGGGGCTAGTCAAGTTGATGTATTGTTTCCGTATCGCATCGATCATTTAGACAACGGTTGTTAAGTTCAAGGTGCCGGAGCCAACTGACTGCATCAGTGATTGCGTGCCCTCGCAACCACTATAAACGATACTTTCCGTTGACCGGAATAGATGTTTAAACTTCTTGCGGCAATTCAATCTTTATAAATTTAGTCTCTCTCGAGTAGTTGCAAAAGTTTGCAAATTTCGCAAAGAAGTGCAAAACCTAGTTGGATGTATATGGATCAAACAAAGTATGACCGGCCACGCCAAAGATAATCTGCGGGACGAAAGCGGGCAGGAAGAGTCCCGTCAGTGGCTTATGCAGGGGTTTGTACGGGCTAAGCTCAGTGTGCCGCGGCAGAATATCGCCCTGGTCTGCCGACCGCATCTTCTTGCACGACTGGATGAGGCTAGCGAGCGTTCCCTGGTATTGGTAGTGGCGACCGCCGGTTTCGGCAAGACCACACTTCTCGATCAATGGCGGCAGCGAACTCTGGAAAAAGGCGGCAAAGTCGGCTGGCTTTCCCTAGATGAACAGGACGATGATCCGCTTCAGCTTCTCACCTATGTCGTCTTTGCCCTGGCTCATGCTGGGATTGACATGGGCCGTCTCGAACATCTTGCTGAACAGGGTATCACCGGGATTTCGCCGCGCAATGTGCTAGGGTCGATTCTACAGTGCATTGCCGATCACAGCGGCCAAGTAGTCCTGATTCTTGATGACTATCACAGGATTGACAACAGGGAAGTTGACCAGGTGCTTGGCGATCTGGTGGCAGGTGCGCCGGAAAATTTCTGCCTGGTCATCAACACCCGTGTCAGACCAGCGCTAAACATGCCGGTTTTTCTGGCCAGTGGCCAGGCGATGGAACTCGGGGCGGAGGAACTCCGTTTCAGCCGGGAGGAAACTCGTGCCGCCCTATCGGATACCCTACCGGAGGAAACACTGGATCTCCTGTTTAGCAGGACCGAAGGCTGGCCGGTGGCGATTCAGCTTGCCCGTCTGCTGATGATGGGAGAAGGCAACGACCCCGCCGCGCTGAGCCAATTTCACGGCGGCAGCGGCCATATCGCTACCTACCTGACCGATCAGGTTGTGGCGACACTACCTGACGACGTGCAGGCCTTTCTGATGCAGACCTCCATTCTAGAGCGATTCAATGCTTCCCTTGCGGACGTGGTGACGGACAGGAAAGACAGCTGGAAGATACTGAAGGCTCTGGAGCCGCTGCAGGCGCTGATCCTGCCGCTCGACGACCGGCACTACTGGTTTCGTTATCATCATCTTTTTGCAGATTGCCTACAGGAACTTTTGAGAAATAGTTTCGGCCCGGCAGACATTGCGGAGCTTCATGCCCGCGCCAGCTGCTGGTACGAAAAAGAAGGAGATATTGTCGAGGCGGTCCGCCATGCGCGGCTTGCCGGCGATTTTGACCGTTGCGCCCGGCTGATTGAGGACGCTGGCGGCTGGGAACTGATCCTGTTTGGCGGTATCAGTTATCTCAGGAGCCTGTTGCGCAATATTCCCGACAGCGAGGTGAGGCACTACCCCAGAGTAGTGACCGCAAAATCCTACCTGGCGCTTAAAGACGGCAACCTCCGGGATGCGAGGGACTGGTATGAGAAAGCCGTTGCTGCCGCTGCCGGGGATGGTCGAGTGCAGACTAATTGGGGGGGGCTGAATCGCGATCTTCTAAATGTGGGAATTCTGCTTTACACTTATGAAGACAGGCTCGGCGAACTGGAAGACACGGTCATGCGGCCAGAGGTGGTGGCGACGGTACCGCAGACGGATGGTCTGACCCTGGCGATTATCTGCTGCTGCCGCATCATGTATTGCCTGAGCATTGGCGAATTTGAACGGGCGGAAGAGCAATGCCGGCTGGCGATGCGGGCGATGCGAGCCGCAAATACCCTGCTAGGCCTGAATTACGTCTACCTTCATGCGGGGCTTACCGCCTGTTACCAGGGAAAGATGAAATTGGCGGAGGCAAACTTCTGGGAAGCCCGGCAGATGGCTGAGGATAATTTCGGTGCTGATAGCGGCCTCAAGGCGCTGGCAGATATTCTGCTGGGTGCGCTGATGTACTGGCGGGATTGTTTCACCGGTCCCAAGCAGGTCGGGGCGTTTGTCACCGCTTTTGAACATGTGGTTCAGTTCGACGCCTGGCTCGATATTTTCGCCACCGGACTGGAGGTGGGGGCAGCCTATGACCGCTATGACTCCATGAACGGTCACAAGATTGATGCAGTCACCCGCTGTGACAGTGTTGCGAGGGAAAGGGGGATAGAGCGGCTTATGGTGATGGTGCGGGCGCACAGGATCTCGGAAGCCGTAGCGGCGAGCCGGGGGCATGATCCGGTGACAGTGCGGGAGGCGAGCCTGCTTGAAGCCGAGTTTCCCATGGGTTGCTGGCGAGACAAGATTTCGACCTGGCTTCCCTATCAGAGTGTGGCCAACGCGCTTGCAGACTATTATGCCCAGGTTGACCGGTCCAAGGCCATTGCCTGGCTCGGCGATCAGATCGCCTGCGGTCGTCATGTGCGGGGCTGGCTTTTCGTCATTCGTACCCTTGTCCGCCGGGCGCTGATGCTGGAACAAGCGGGCGACCGTACTGCGGCACTCAGGGATCTTTCCGAAGCAGTCGAGCTTGCTACTGGGGAACAACTGGTGAAGCCATTCTCCGAGGATGTCTCGCTTGCTCCGTTGCTGCGCGCCCTGCAGAAGAAAGGGCGCGAGGAGGCGATGGATCCGTTGACCCGGAATTTTATCACCAGTTGCCTCGAAAAACAGAATGATAGCCGGCTTATCCTGGAAGGGGAGGACGCCGAAATTCTCAGTCCCCGCGAACGGGAAGTGATCAGGGAACTGAGTCATGACCTTTCCAACAAGGAAATTGCCCGGGCTCTCGACATGACCGAACATACCGTCAAGTTCCATCTCAAGAATATATTTAAGAAACTGGGTGTGGAGCGCCGCGCCCAAGCGGTAGAAGTGGCTCGTTTGCGTAATATTATTACCTGAACCTACCCATTTAACCTACAGGACCTGTAAGGCCTGTCGTTTGCGCCTATCCTTTTTTGTCGCCCTCCTATACCGCGTGCAGCTTGAAGAAGACCGGCATTTCCAGAACACTTTAGGAATGTGTGATCCCGTTTCGGCCTCAGCCGGCCGGTGTTCGGCTAAGATGACAAACTAAACATGAGAGGAAACAGATTATGACCAGTTCACGCCTAATTCGCTTGCTCGGTACGACATCGTTGCTTGGGTCTCTTGCGGTTACCGGCTCTGTTCAGGGGGCAAGTGCGGCAGAAGAGATCATGATCCTTGAGGAAGTCGTAGTGACGGCGCGTATGCGCTCGGAAAGTCTGCAGGAAGTTCCTCTTAGCGAAACGGCGTTCTCTGCCCAAGCGATTGAGGATGCACGTATCGACACCGCCGGGGATTTCCTGGCTCTGACACCGAATGTTTCCCTGGCGGAAGCCCAGAGCGCCGGCACCTCATTCCTGACCATCCGCGGTGTTTCTCAGGTGCGTAACGGTGAATCCCCGGTTGCCGTGGTTGTGGACGACGTTCTTCAGATCAACAGCCGCCAGCTGACCCAGCCGATGTTCGATATCGAAAGCATCGAAGTGCTGCGTGGTCCGCAGGGAGCTCTCTATGGCCGTAACGCTACCGGCGGCGCAATCCTGATCACGACGAAAAAGCCGGGCAATGAGTTCGAAGGCTCTGTCCGGGCGAGTTACGGCACGGGCGAAGACTATATCCTGCAGGGTTCCGTCAGCGGTCCTATTGTCAAGGATAAGCTGTTGTTCCGTGTGGCAGGCCGCTATCAGAACAAGGACGGCTATTTTACCAATAAATACCTGAATGAAAAAGTTGACTATCTCGAGGATGTGGCTGTTCGCGCCATGCTGAACTGGAACATTAGTGACAACGTCACCCTCGACCTGCGCGGCAGCATCCTGCGCACGGACGGTGGCGCAAATAACTTCCAGTACCAGGCTGTTGTATACGATGGCGACAGCTGTTTCTCCTCCAACCCCTTTGGCGGCACCAATGTGGGAGCTGATGTTGTCAGCCGCGACTTCTGTGGCACAAATATTGGCGAAAACGAGCGCGACGTGGACGAATTTTCCGCAAAACTGACGGTGGAAACCGATGCGGCAACCTTTACCAACATCTTCTCCTATAACCGGGTAACGGAATATGTGGCGGCGGACCAGTTCCCCTATACCGCTGCTGTGGATGTTTTCGGAATTTTTGACGGTACACAGACCCAGTATGTGGATGTTGACGCCTGGAGCAACGAGTTCCGCATCGCGTCCCCGTCTGACCAGGCTCTGACATGGATGGTCGGCGCTTATTACTTGAAAACGGATCGTTTTATCTCCACCACCACCGGGGATGACAACGAGATGGGATTTGAGCGCATTGAACGTCTGCCGGCTTTTGACAGCACCATCAACCCGACCCTGTCTTTCCTGGCTGACGACAATGACAACGAAGCTTGGGCGCTGTTCGGTAACGCTGCCTATAATGTGACTGACAAACTGGAAGTCGCAGTGGCGGTCCGTTATGACGAAGACCATCGCAAGCAGACGGTTTCCGAATATAACACTTCCGGTACACAGGGCGCAGTGAACGAGCAAACCTACAGCAAGTTCCAGCCGAAAGTGACAGCGAAATACAGCTTCACCGATGATGTCAGCGCCTATGCCTCCTGGGGGATCGGTTTCCGTAGCGGCCAGTTCAACCAGAACGGTGTTGGCGCCGTGGCGGCTGATGCCGGGACCAACGGAGTTTCCGACGTCGTGAAGCAGGAAGAAAACGAAACTTTCGAAATCGGCTTCAAGAGCGAGCTTCTGGACAACCGTCTTCGTCTGAACGGTGCGGTATTCCATACAAAACTGGATAACCCGCTATACTTTGTGTTTATCGGCAGTGTCGGTGCGCAGGTTCTCGTAAACATTGATGAAGTCGAACTGCAGGGCTTTGAACTGGAAGCTGCAGCGACCCTGGGTGAAGGCCTGGATATCGTGGCCGGCTTCGGCTACACCGACAGCGAAATCAAATCTTACGCTGTGGATCCGGCCCAGGAAGGCAATAACGCCCCCTATATCCCGGAAACCACCTTTAACCTGGGTGTTCAGTATCGCACCGCGATCACCCAGGACTATGAACTGCTGGCCCGTGCCGACTATGAACGTCGAGGCGCCCAGTATTGGGATGCGGAAAACAGTACTGCCCGCAGCGCGATCAACCTGGTGAATGCCCGTATAGGGATCGAAAATGTGGACCAGGGCTGGTCCATCACCGGCAGCGTCAACAACCTGACGGACGAGAAGTATAACTCCGAATGGGTATCCGGTGGATTCTCCCATCCGGCTGCGCCGCGGACCTGGCATATCGACCTTCGATATAACTTCTAAGGTCTGACCTTAACAACTTGATCGAAACAGCGGCGGCTCCTTTAGTGGGGCCGCCGACCGGGACCGCTTTACCTCGCGGTCGAGGAAAACTTCTGAAACTAAGGGAACAGATTATGCGAGCAGCAAGCGACGTCGGAGGCACCTTTACCGACCTTGTGTATTATGACGTAAATCCGGGCGGTGAGACCCAGGGCAGGGTGATGACGGCAAAGGCCGATACCACACCGCCGAATTTCGAGCAGGGGGTGATGAACACCATCCGCAAAGTGGGCCTGAATCCGGCGGACCTGGATTTCTTTGCTCATGGCTCGACTGTTGTGATTAATGCGCTGACCGAGCGCAAGGGCGTCAAGACGGCCCTGATCACCACCAAAGGCTTCCGCGATGTTCTGGAAATTGCCCGCGGCAACCGTCCCGACCTGTTCAACTTCAATTTTCACAAACCCAAACCCTTTGTCGCGCGTTACCTGAGGGCAGAAATTAACGAGCGGGTCGACTATAAGGGAAATGTGCTGCAGGACCCCGACTGGAGCGGCCTTGGGGAAATGGTTGACTTCTTCCGGGCGGAAGGGGTGGAGGCCATCGCAATCTGTTTCCTGCATGCCTATATCAACCCGATCAACGAACAGAAAGCCCTTGCGGAAATTCGCAAACTCTGGCCGGAAGTGTCCGTTTTGGCCTCTCACGAGATCAGCCGGGAATGGCGGGAATATGAACGGACCAGCACCACCGTGCTGTCCGCCTATGTACATCCCATCGCCAGGAAATATATCGAATCCCTTGAACAGCATCTGGCCGCGGACGGTTTTGCGGAAAAGCCCTATATGATGCAGTCCAACGGCGGGATTGCCACGGTGAACGCGGCGAAAAATAACCCGATCACCATGGTTGAATCCGGTCCGGCCAGCGGTATTTTTGCGGCCGCCTACCTTGGTGAAATTATCGGGGAGAAGAATCTGATTGTGCTAGATATCGGCGGTACGACAGCAAAATGTACGCTGATTGAAAATGGCGATGTGAAGGTGACCACGGAATATTCTATCGAGCGCGACACCAAATGCCCCGGTTATCCTATCCAGACCCCGGTGTCCGAGATTGTGGAAATCGGTAACGGCGGCGGTTCCATTGCCTGGGTGGACGAAGGCGGCAAGCTTCATGTGGGGCCCCAGTCTGCGGGCGCCATGCCCGGACCGGCGGCCTACGGTCGCGGTGGCAGCAAGCCGACCACAACAGACGCAAACCTTGTATTGGGCCGCATTGATCCGGCGAGCTTCGTCGGCGGGGAAGTCGAACCAGACTGGAAAGCTGTGAATGCGGCCTTTGATCCGCTCTGCGAAGACCTGAATGTGGATCGGGCTGAGCTGGCCCGCGGGATTGTGCGGATTGCGAATGCCAATATGGTCAACGCACTGCGGCTGGTGTCCACCAACAAGGGATATGACCCCCGCGATTTCGCCCTGATTGCTTTCGGTGGCGGAGGGGCCATGCATGCCGTGGCCCTGGCTGAAGAATTGAAAGTGCCGCGGGTAATCGTCCCGGTGAACTCCTCTGTTTTTTCTGCCTGGGGTATGCTGTTGACTGATCTTCGTCGCGACTATCTGCAGACAAGTCCTTTGGCTCTGACGGCTCAGAGCGCCGAACAGGTCGCTGAAAGTTTTGCGCTTATGGCGGATAAAGCCCGGGCTGACTATCGGGCAGATGGAGTAAGTATCTGGGACGCCGGGATGCAATTCGAGTATCAGGCTGACCTGCGTTATCAGGGACAGGAACACACTGTCAAGGTGCCGTTCCTGATGACGGCCGGTGGCGCGCCGGATGTGGTGGCGACCATCGCTAATTTTCATGAAGCTTATGAGAAACGCTTTACCTATCGTCTGGAGGCCCCGGTGCAGCTCGTGAATTTTCATCTGGTGGCCAAGGTGCCGGTGGACAAACCGGAGCTGGCTCGCAGGGAGAAAACAGGTCGGAGTTTGAAGGAAGCCATTCTCGCCACACGCTCTGTCGATTTTGACAAACACGGCATTCATGATGCGGTGATTTATAACGGCTTGTGCCTGGAACCGGGGATGGAATTTGAAGGCCCCGCCGTTATTCAGGAACCGTCTGTGACGCTGGTGGTTTCGCCCGACCACCGGGTGAGCCTGGATGACTATGGCAACTATCATGTCGCCCTGAATCAGGAGGAGAAATAATCATGACCACCGATATTTTTACAACGGAGATCATCAAGGATTCCCTCGTCGCGCTCGGGGAGGAAATGTTCCTGGCCATGATCCGCACCAGTATGAGTCCGATTATCTATGAAACCACAGACTTTGCCGTGGGGGCGACCGACGCCGAAGGCAATCTGCTGGCGCAGGGTAACGGGGTGACCGCCTTTCTCGCTACTCTGGATACGGCGGTACAGAGTTGCCTGCAACACTATCCCAATCCGGGTGATGTCAGTCCAGGTGATGTGTTTATTACCAATAGTCCCTATGAAGGTGGCGGGACGCATCTGTCTGACGTGGTGATCCTGGTGCCGGTTTTCTCCGCTGAAAAACTGATTGGCTGGACCGTGAACAAGGCGCATTGGACCGAAGTCGGCGGCGCACAGCCGGGCAGCGTATCCACAAATGCCACTGATATTTTCCAGGAAGGCCTGCACTTTCGCTTTCTCAAGCTTTATGAAGGCGGGAAGATCAACCAGTCTCTGGTCAGTCTGATCCGCGACAATGTGCGACTGCCGGATAGTACGCTCGGCGATATGCACGCCGGTGTGGCAGCAGCGCGTGTCGGGGCAAAACGCATGCTGGAACTGACCGAAAAATACGGCCTGGACCCTGTGTTAAATGCCATGCAGGAGCTTCTGGATTATGGTGAGCGGATGACCCTTGCCGAACTGGAGATGCTGCCCCAGGGTGTTTTTGAAGCCGAGGATATTGTTGAGGAAGACGGTCTGGGTAACGGCCCCTTTACGGTCAGGGTAAAAGTGACCATCTCAGAGGACCGGATGATCGCCGACTATACAGGCACGGATGCCCAGGTAACCGGCCCGATCAACTGTTCCTACACAGGGCTTGTGACCGGGGCGCGTTGTATCTTCAAAGCGGTAACCAATACGGAGATTCCGGCCAATGGCGGGTGTTTCCGTATGCTGGATGTAGTGTGCCCCGATGGCACCATTATCAGCGCACAGTCCCCGGCCCCTGTTTCTCTTTATTACGAGCCGCTGATCGCGGCCATTGATGTTATGTGGAAGGCCCTGGCGCCTGTGATGCCGGAAAAACTGCCCGCCGGCCATATGCGGAGCGTGGGGGCCACTTTCATCAGCGGCCTGCATCCGGACACCGGGGACCTGTTTGTCATGGGGGAACCGCTGGTTGGCGGCTGGGGAGCTTCTGCCGGCCTGGACGGAGACAGTGGCCAGTTCTGTTGTGCCAACGGGGAGACCTTCAATATCCCGACGGAACTTTTTGAGTCCCGTTACGGCTTGCGCCTTGACCAGTATGCTTTTCATAACGAGGACGGCGGCGCAGGTAAATATCGCGGCGGAAAAGGTATTGTCCTGGATTATCGGGTCACTTCCGAAGAGGCCTACCTGACCTATGCAGCTTCCCGCACCGTCTCCCGTCCATGGGGCATGGAAGGGGGACAGGAAGGGTCCAACAATTACGCTCTGATTTTGCGGCATGATGGCAGTTGCGAACGTCATCACATGTGTACCTCGGTACCGGTGAAAAAAGGCGAGGTTATCCGCCTGATGACTGGAACCGGCGGCGGCCACGGCGATCCCGCGCAACGTGACCCGGCAAAGCTGGCTGAAGATGTGAAGAACGGCTTTGTGACACCGGATCAGGCGGAGCGGGACTATGGGGTCAGGGCCTGAGATGATTTGCGTCGCAACTCCACAGTTGAAGATGCTGGAGGCACCGGATTGCTAACCTGCGGTCCAGTCTCCTGCAGTCCTTACAGAAAGTTCTCCCTGTGACTTGCCCACCCTCCAATTCAGATCATTCAAGTGATATGGTTCCGGAAACCGAAACAACGACTGGAATTCATCTCTGGCTCCTTACCGTCGGCGGTATCATCGGCATTCCCGCCTTCATCATGTTGGCCCGCATCGGGGGAGATATTGGCCTGCGGGTCGTAACCTTCTGGTAGTACAGACTATCAGCGAAAAAGAGGAAGAACATGCCTGAGCTTTCAATCCACACCCTGTGCGAATTATATTTTGTGCTTGCTGTTGGCTACAATATTGTCAGCCAGGTAAGATCAGATTTATTGCGCCGCCCCCTGGCGGCCACAGATCCGGTATTTGGTATTCTCGTGATGTCTGTATTCTACCTGATCTGGTCTTCGGGTGATATTTTAATCCCGTCTGTATGGAATGCATTTGTCATCCTGTATCTTCTTTTGATCCTGCGGTTTGGTGTGATAAAGCATCTTTTGACTTATTCGGCAGAGGTTTATTCGTCCCGACTGGCATGGTTTTCCGCGATTTCGATAAATATTTTCGGCGTTGGAGTTTTGGCGCTCGAAATGATGATGCAGATCCAGTAATTGTGATTTGTCAGGGAGTATGAAATGGAACCTCTGTTATTTTCGAATGCCAGGATTTTTGACGGTCGCCAAGCTGATCTTGTTACGGATAGATCTGTCCTGGTGGAAGGGGGAATGATCAGGGCGATCCCGCCTGAATCAGAGAGGCCCTCCCAGGCGAGACAGATCGATTTGGAAGGATGCGTTCTCATGCCGGGCCTGATTGATGCTCATTACCACGCCTATATCAGTGATCTGGATTTTGTTGCGCTTGACAAAAAAACGATGAGCAATCTCGCACATCCGGCGAGGAAGCTGCTGGAAGATTCACTGCACCGCGGGTTTACTTCCGTTAGAGATTTTGCCGGGGGACAGATTATGGTCTGTGGAAAGCAGTTGAGGAAGGGCTTTTTACCAAAAAATACGAACCGATATATCGGATATGGTTATGCTGCTAAGCTAAGAAAATCTGAGTATGGGTTCAGTTGGAAGCCTGCCCCCACAAGCAATAAAATCAAGGGCTTACCATCTTTCTGCTAAGCCCTTTTTTGTGCGCATGGACCGCATGGTCACCTTGACCGATGGGGTGTTGGTTTAGCGCCAATTGCACTATTACTCGTCAGTGACGGCATGGAACGTATCAAAGCGAATGCCCCCAAGGATAGCCTCATAGGGCGCGCCTAATGAAATGAGGACGGAATCGTAGGATCGGCGTTTGCCCCCCTCGTTGAATATGTATCGCGTCGCATATTGATTTGCGTTCATGGATAATGGATTGATCCAACGCTCCCTAAATCCCGAAAAATCCATTACGCGATCCAACACCGCCTGAAATGCCGGGTTCTCGGAGGCTAATCCTGTTTCGTGATGAACATGGCGAACGGTCGCGTCCGCAACGTCCTCCCAATTGACGATGTGCTTGCGCAACAGGTCCGGAGCGAAGATCAGCTCGAGCACATTTACAAAATGATCCTCAAGAAGCAAAGAGCGGCCCGTCAATGTTTTGAAGAAGCGTTGCGCTGGATTGTTCAGGTCAATGATGTCCCAGATTTGATCTTTGACCAGCAAAGGAACATCCTTGTGAGCCCGCTTGACCTGTTCGATGATTTTTCGTACGCGACCGTGTTCTTCTGTCTCTGGCCCATGCTTGTAAGGCAAAGGCTTAAAGCCTGCCGCGAGACGAAGCATGTTTTGTTCGGCCTCCGGTATGTCAAGGAGCGTTGAAATCGCTTTCAACATGGGTTCGCTGGGAAGGGCTTTGTCACATTCGAGAAAGCTCAGATGACGGGTCGAGACGCCGATATCGAGAGCGAGGTCTAGCTGGCTCAAGCCTGAATTTTTCCGCCATTGCCGAAGCAAGGTTCCAAGCGTCATTCTTGCAAGTGTCATTTTCGGCAATCTTGGTCCCGTTTCGCTCATTTTGCTCCTACGCACGCCATGCAGTGTTTCCATAGTCATACTTGTACAGGTCAAATGTGCAATAACCTATCAGGTAATGGCGATGGGTTCAGTCTTTGCTCTAGGGTCTGTTGAGAATCAGGAATGCTTGAGTGATCGGACTTCATGATGAATAACACGTTTCCAAACACCGCTTTTTTGGGCATGGGAGCCATGGGCAGCCGCATGGCGATGCGACTGCTGGATGCCGGAGTTCCTCTTACGCTTTGGAACAGGACAGGTTCGCGCGCCGAACCTTTGGTATCCCGAGGCGCAAAACTCGCCTCTTCGCCATCCGATGCGGCAAAAAATGCTGAGATCATTTTCGTCATGGTGGAAGGCGATGAAGCATCCCAGGCTATTTGGTCCGGGCCAAATGGTTTGGTGAAAGGCCTCCGCCCCCAGTCAATCGCGATTGAATGCAGCACTCTGTCGCTTAAACGAATCACCCAATTGGACCAAGAAGCAAAGCAAAATGGCTGGCGCTTTATTGAAGCGCCCGTATCGGGGTCTTTGCCGCACGCGGAAGGGGGTAACCTGACGTTCTTATTGGGTGGGGCTCCTGCGGATATTGCTGATGCCTCAACGTTGATTGAGGTGATGGGAACGACGCACCATCATGTCGGCGCGCCTCCGAACGCAACCCTTGTAAAGCTTGCGATCAATGGCCTGTTGGCGACACAGGTCTGTTCCATGGCCGAGGTGTTAGGGTTTCTGTCCCGATGCGGCATGCCCCCTGGCGAGGTCGAACGGTTTTTTGAGGCCACTCCGGTGCTCAGTCCAATCGTGGCGGCAACACTTCGGCAGGTATCGGCAAAAGACTTTAAGTCCCTATACCCGATATCGCTGGTGCTGAAGGATTTGAGATACCTTTTCTCCGCATCCGACGAGGTTGGTGCAGACTTGCCGCTCGTTTTCGCAACGCACAGTGTTTTTAAAAGCCAAGAAGAACAGAGAACTCAAAACATCTCTGCCGTCGCCAACAATTATTTACAACTCTCAGACTGAAGGAACCCGATCTGATGATCAAAACCATTATGTGTATTCGCCGCAAACCGGGACTCAGCCGAGAGGAGTTCGAACACCACTGGAAAAACATTCACGCGCCCCTCATTCAAGAACTGAAGCAGGATTTACGAATTCTTCGATACGTGCAATCCAACGCAAACGAAGACATGGTGAGCACTGCTATTCGGCAGCAAAGAAACGGTCCTGAAAAGTTTGATGGAATTGGACAGGCTTGGTTTGCATCCCTTAATGATCTGATTGAGGTGAGCAGCGATCCTGCATCGGCGCAAGCTTTGGGGGCGCTTCGTCAAGATGAACTGAAGTTCATTGACCTTGATAATTCACCCATGTTTGTCGTTGAAGAAGAAACGGTGTTTGATGATTTGTCGGAAAGCGGTCGTTGATTGGAGCACAGCACGATCACACAACCCTTCCCGCGAACCAGCCCTCAGATCAAAACGAGTTTCTTCTGACGCGGCCTTATCAACGTGATCATCGGCCACCGTTGAGAATCACTTCCATCGTTCGAAAACTTCGGAAACGCTCATGGGATCGCTGTTGGGTGTGTCCGTCTTCAAAGAAAGTTGGACAGTTTGCATGACACTATCTCTGGAAATGGCAACATCCTGGCAAATGTTGTCAATTATGGGGGAGCCTTTTCTCCGGGTTTTTCTCCGGGAGAAATTAACATTGATGGCGCCCTTACCATGTATGACGGGATAATGAATTTTGAAATCGGAGGGACGTCCTCTGGATTATTTGACGTCCTCAATGTTTCTGGTCCGGTGAATATTTTTGGGGGCGATATTGTATCTAGTTTTATAGATGGTTTTATCCCTGAACTGGGGGATAGTTTTGAATTTCTAATTTCACCGGAGATATTTATTGATCCTTTGGTGGAATTCACCTTTTTCGGACTTCCGGACTATTACGGGTTTGATTACTCGTCTTCGGGGATGCTAATGACTGTCGATGTAGAATCTGTTCCTGAGCCTAAGGTGGTATATCTACTTATTGTTGGATTGATATATATATGGTGCTTTTTAGACGAAAACCATTGATGTAAACCTAAGCGGCTTTTCCTTTCTTATGTGCAGTTTCGAGGATTACAGTCAGCGTCTCTAGTGGGTTCTAGACTTACGCTGCTAGACTGAGAAATTCTGAGTGTAGGTTCAATTCAAATCCTGCCCTCGCAACCAAACATATGAAAAATATTCTTATATTCCAATGGATTACATTTTAGCATCTTGGCCAAAATATAAATATCCAATAAAATCAATATCTTACGTATATAGGTTCAAGTCACTCGCAACCAACTAAAAACCCACTATTCTTACCTGAATTTGCATCTGGAAATCCAGAAGCAGTTCATCTTGGTGGAGAACTGAGGAAAGCTTCATTTTTTTATGATATCGCTGATCAGCAGGGGCTTTGCGGGCCACTGGGCCTGGAAGGGGCCGATATCCTCGGGGGATTTGCCTGTTTGATCTGACACCAGGTCGGCAAAGTTGGCATAGCACAGCCGTCCCTGGCACAGGCCCATGCCGATCCGGCTCTGCAGCTTGATGCTGCCTGACCGTCCCAATCGGGGATTGCCTCGCAGTATAGTCTTGAGATCGCTGCACTTGATGTTCTCACAACGGCACAGCAGGCTGTCGTCCGTGCGCAGGCTGGTGGCCAGTTTCGGCGGCAGGCGGGAAAAGTCACTGAGGTATCTGGCAAATCGCAGGTGACGTCGAAGCTGCTTCCTGAACGGTACTACCAGCCGGACGGACGACCTTTCGTCGAGCAGGTCCAGCGACCGGAGTAGCCCAAGTCCCGCAATATGACCTTCCGCCATCCCGGCGTCGGCTCCGGCCATGCCGGTGACTTCCCCGGCGACAAACAGGCCGGGCAGGCTGCTTTGGCCAAAACCGTCATGGTGGATCAACCAGCCGCCGCGATGCCCTGACCAATAGCTTTCCGCGCCGACCTGACGCGCCAGTTCGGACGAGACCTGGAAGCCATAGCACAGGCCAAGGCGATCGGCCTCGAAATAGTCGTGCGGGCCTTCGATGATCTCCCCTTGCGCGGACACCGGGGCGACTTCGATCCTGTCAATGACGCCCTGTCCCTCAACCCGGGTGACGGCCCGGCCGAACAGGACCGGCACGCCGGCTCTTTTCAGGCGCAGAAACGCCCGCCCGGCGGCGAGCAGGACATTCCAGTGTGTCAGGGGGACAGAGAGGTGTTTAAATAATTCCGTGAAGCGGGAAAAGGGCTGGGCGAACAGCACGGCCTCCACTTTGCCGCCAGTAGCCAGAACCTGTTCGGCGACAATCATCTGCAGTGGATGGGCGCCGGTAAAAACAAAACGGTTCCCGGCCAGTAGCTGCTGGCTTTTGAGCAGGGTCTGGATCGCCCCCGTGCCCATGACGCCGGGCACCGTGGCGCCCGGAAAGACCAGCGGCCGCTCATAGCAGCCGGTGGCGACCAGCATTCTTCTTGCCGTAAGGGAGTGCAGGCCTTGCTCATCCTGATACCAGACTTCGAACAAGTCTTCGTCGGTTTTACCGACACCGCTTACGGTGACGGAAAATCTCCAGTTAATGCCGGGATGATCTTCCATGTCCCGGAGCATTTTTTTCAGATCTTTATAGAGGTTTCCCCTGAGCCAATTTTTGACGGTGAAGCCTTTTGGCGGCTGGCGGGTAATCTGGCCGCCGGGCCGGGCCTGTTCATCGAGCAGGACAATCTTGGCCTCGCGGGCCACCAGTTCGGAAGCGGCGGCAAGCCCGGCCGGGCCGGCGCCGATAATGGCGACATCGTAAATCTGTTGCGTCATGAGCCGTCCCCCTTCTTGACCAGGGTCCGGACTTCCAGCCCCTCCCGGACCGGCGTCATGCAGGCACGGACTTTGCGGGCCTGGCCGACAGGGCCGATTTCAACCAGGCAGTCATAACAGACCCCCATGTTGCAGAAGGGGGCGCGGGGTTGGCCGTCGCGGTCACTTCTACAGGCGGGATCGCCGCTGAGCATGATGACGGTAGCCAGGGTTTCGCCTCTATAGGCGGTCACCGGCGCGCCGTTCAGGGTGAGGGTGATCTCACGGGAGCGATCGATATCTTTTATCACGCGTTTTGCCATCGCTTACCGTCCCGTCATGAAGCTGTTGATATGATCAAAGCGGGCCGGGCTGTAGAGCGAGATGTCATAGTCCGTTCGTCCGCTGGTGATCAGTTCCGCCATCAGCCGCGCATAAACCGGGCCGAGGGTAAAGCCGGAGCCGCCGGTGGCGACATAATAGCCAGGGAAACCGGGCACTTCGCCCAGCAGCGGCAACTGATCTGCAGTTATGCCGACGACACCGGTCCAGCAACGCAGCAGATGCAGAGTGGACACTTCCGGCACCAGTTCGGCGGCCAGCGCCAGGTTCTGAATGACATTTTCCTGGATCAGTTCCGGTCGCTGGGTCGGATCAGGACGACCATCGTGATAGCGGAAACGGGACGACCAACCGCCGCCGATCAGCAGGTTGCCGGCGCCGACTTGTTTCATGGACAGCCGAGCGCCAGCCCGTTGCAGCAGATGAGGCATCAGGGGATCGGTTCGTTCCGTCACATTCATCATCAGCGGCACTGGAAAAACCGGCAGGTGGATGTTGGCCATCTGTGCATTACGCCCGGCCCAGGCCCCGGCCGCATTGAGGACCGTGTCTGCTGTAATGTCTTCGATCGATCCGTCAGAGTTATTTTTCAGCCGGACTGTCCAGTGGCCGTGTTCACGGGCAATGGAAATGACTTCACCGTTGGTTCTTATGTGGGCGCCTTCGTGGCCGGCAGCCCGGGCAAAGGCCGGGGTGACCAGTCGCGGATTGGCATGGCCTTCGCGCGGGAAATAGGCGGCGGCGAGGATTTTATCGGTCAGGTAGGGGGCGATGTTGCGGGCCTCGGATGGGGACAGGAGTTGTGTCTCCATCCCATGCTTGTTCTCCATCTGGAATTTCTTCTCGAGAAGGATAACTTCCTCTTCAGTGAGGGCCGCCATGATGCCGCCCTTCATCACGACCTCAAGATCCTCGCCGAGGTCCTGTTCCAGGTTTCCCCAGAGATCTGCCGCCAGTTTGCTGAGCGGGATGATTTGGGCGAATTGTTCCGCCATGGCGTCGCCATGTTCGATCAGGCGGTGTTCGAGCTGGAAATGAAGGGAGCCGGCATTCTGGCCCGAGGCCAGCCGGTTGAGCTCGCCCTTTTCTGACAGCAGAACAGAAGCGCCGGTGCGGGCCAGGTGCCATGCACTGGCACATCCCACAAGCCCGCCGCCGACTATCAGAACATCATATGTTGCCATGGGTTAAGTCTATACCGGATTTTCGCAAGTGATAAAGTTTTATAATATGCCAAGGTCGGTCAGGGTCTTGCGGATAACCGCCACTTCCTTGTCTTCGAGGGGAAGCACCGGCCGTCGCGGCAGGCCGCCGGGCAGGCCCTGCAGGTTCAGCGCGGTTTTCATGATCGCCTGGGCAGAGCCGAATTTGGCCATATAGTGAATATCGAACCAGTCCAGCATGACCCGGCGGTCCATGGCACCATAGTCCAGCGCTTTTTCGTGATTTCCGGCCCACAGTTCATCAAAGAAGGCGGGCTGGTTGCGGCCGAGCACCGCGCCGCTGCCCATCAGGCCCTGGGACAGACCGTCCTCAATCAGCTTGATGCCCTGTTCGTTCATCGGGGCGCCATAGATTCGCACCTTGTCCTTGAGCGCCGTGGCGTCGCGCAGGAATTTTTCCGGACTGCCGGTCGAGTTTTTCAGCGCCACCACCTTGTCCAGGTCACAGATACGCTCCAGCAGCTCCAGCTCCAGGTCGAGGCCGGTCCCCGGCGGCCAGTTATAGACGCAGATTGGCAACGGGCTTCCGGCACTGATATCCGCGTAAAAGGTATAAACCTCCCGCGCACAGGGTTTTATATAGGGTGGCGGGGTGACCAGGATGCCGTCAAAACCATGCTGTCCGGCAACTTGGGCCAGAGCGACGGACTCTTTCGCGGTAAAGGCGTTGCAGCCGGCGAGAATGGATATTTTGCCGGACAGGACCTCGCCGGTGACTTTATAGAGCCGGCTTTTTTCCTCGAAACTCATGGAAAACCATTCGCCGGTAGTGCCGGCGACGATGATGCCGTGCATGCCTTCCTGCAGCATCCATTCCAGCAACTCCCCCTGCATGGCGGGAGAGAACTCATTCTGCTTGTCAAAGGCCGTGGTGATAGCCGGTATAAACCCCTGCCAGTCAATATCATTCCTGTCCATTTCGGGTCCTCTCCGTCTCTAATTGCGTTTTTTGAGTAGGGGATGACTTTTACTGGCGGGCGATAAGTTCTCCAATTACAATGATTACAGGAAATTGTTGCATTTTACGCAAATAACACAATGGGAGGTTCAACATGCACCTCAGTCTTTCCCGGCTTCGCTATCTCTATGAAGTGGCACAATGCGGCTCCATGCGGGCGGCGAGCGATAAAATGAATGTGGCGCCGTCCTCGGTCAGTCGTCAGATTGCCACCCTTGAGGATGAACTGGGGGTTGAGGTGCTGGAGCGCGGCCGGGGCACCGCCAAACTGACCCAGGCCGGGGAAATGGTGGTGAACTATTACCGGGAAGACCTGACCCGCAAGGAGGCGCTGGATTCCCACCTTAATGACCTGCGCGGTCTCAGGCGGGGAACGGTGACCATCTCGATGGGCGAGGGCTATGTCAGTGACCTGTTGTCCGACGCCATTCAGGCCTATATGGAGCGTTATCCGGAGATCCAGCTCGATGTGCAGGTCTCGGGCACCAAGCAGGTCTTGTCCATGGTGGAGGAGGACGAGGCCCATATCGGCATGGTGTTTGATTGTCCGCCGTCGCCGAAGATTTCCGTGCAGAGCGCTTACCGGCAACCGCTCAAGGCGGTGATGTCGCCGGATAACAGGCTGGCCCACAAGAAAGCCATTTCCCTGAAGGAACTGAGTGAGTGCAATTGCGCCCTGCCGGCCAAGAATTTCCGCATTCGGGAGGTGCTCGACCAGGCGGCGCTAAGGGAGAAGGTCAACCTGGCTCCGGCGCTGACATCCAACTCCCTGCTGATCATGAAAAACCTGGCGATGACGGAGACGGGCGCCACGGTGTTGCCGGATATCGCCATATTGCGGGAATTGAAAACCAGTCAACTGGTCTCGATACCGCTCGACAGCAGCAGCCTGTCCGGCACTTCTGCGGAAATTGTCACCCGTCTGGGGCGTCTTCTGCCGGTGGCAGCGCGGGAGTTCCTGAAATATCTCCAGTCCTATTTTAACAATGAACTGGCCTGAACATGGGAGAAGGTGTTGCATAAAACGCAACTAAGTACGTTATTGATTGTTATTGAAACAATGTGGGCCCGGCTCCACCATCTGTTGGTCAAATAACAGTATGGAGGATGCCATGACGCATACACGTTTCAGCACCGGACTTAAAAAATTCAAAGCCGCCCTTTACGCCGGCACACTGGTTCCCGTCGCCCTTATTCCCGCGACAATAGTTTCCGCGCAGGAAGAAGCCCCTGCTTTTGAAGAGATTGTCGTGACGGCCACCAAGCGCGGGGCACAATCACTGCAGGATGTACCATTTGCTGTGCAGGCGGTGACAAGCGACAGTCTCGAAAAAAGGGCGGCTGTTTCTTTTAATGACTATTTTGCCTTTTTTCCAGGGCTGAACGTCTTCGATTCCGGGCCGGGTGACAAGCGCTATATCATTCGCGGCGTCAACTCCGTTGGTGCCGGAACCGTCGGTATCTATCTGGACGAAATAATTATCACAGGCGAAAACGCCCAGGATGGTGGTGGCCGTCAACCGGATGTAAAAATGTTTGATATTGACCGGATTGAAGTGCTGAAAGGCCCGCAGGGCAGCACCTTCGGGTCAAGCTCGCTTGCCGGTACGATCCGCTATATTACTGCAAAACCGGATTTGACTGATTATGCAGCCAAGGCATCAGCTACATTCCGCAGCACAAAGGGAGCTGAACTGGGGACGCAGCTTGAATTTATGGCCAATGCGCCGCTGATGAACGAAAAATTTGGCGTTCGCGTGTCCGGTTTATATCTCGATGAACCAGGCTATATTGACGCACCTTATACTGGTGCAGAAGGTGTAAATAGGGAAGAAACCTATGCCGCGAGGGTAGCCCTTAGACTTGAAGCTACCGACAGGTTGTCATTTGACCTGATGTTTATGGCTCAGGACACTGATGCCGATGGCAGAAACTATTACAATACCGAAGATCTTTTCGGGAATACGTTCCCGGTCGGTCAGTTTAACCAGGCTGATGTTGCCCGTCCAAAATTCCAGGATGAAATGCGTTTCTACAATATCAAGGCGGAATATGCAGCGGAATTCGGCGACTTTGTCGTAACCGCATCGCGGGCAGACCGCGATACGGTGTTTAACCGCGATGCTTCTGCTGTACTGGCAAGTGTCGGTCCCGAACCTCGTCTGGACCCTCTGACGGAAGCGACAATTATTACGCAGCCCAAGCAGCGGACGGTTGATAGCATTGAAGCCAGGTTTAATTCCAAATGGGACAGCAGGTTCCAGATTCTTGCTGGTGTATTCTATCAGAAAGAAGAGCGTGATTTCCGTAGTGCAGTATTGTCTACCGATGAAACCCTGGACATTGCGGACAACCCCGTCGATTATCTGGATCGTAGCGTTTCAACTGAAATCGAGGAGTTCGCTCTGTTTGGCGAAGTCAGTGTCGATGTAACCGACCAGCTTTCCCTGACTTTGGGGGGACGTTACTATGATTTCCAGATCGCGGAAAATTCCCGAGTGGATGTCGGTTTCCGGGCAAATCCGGGCAGCGGGGCTGGGCCAACCCTTGAAAGTGCAGACAACGGATTCATTGGCAAAGCAAATCTGTCCTATAAGCCAAACGACAACCTGATGGTCTATGCACAGGTTTCCCAGGGCTTCCGTTCAGGCGGTACCAACGACACTACCGCGGCTCAGATCGCCAATGTTGATATTCCCAGCCAGTATGGCTCTGACTCTCTGGTGAACTATGAAGTCGGCGTAAAAAGTGAATGGTATAACCGGCGGCTTATTGTAAATGCGGCGGCTTTTGTCATCGACTGGTCCGACATTCAGCTTCAGAGCCAGGCTTCAGACGGCAACGTACAGTTCCCGTATCGGGGGAATGGCGGCGGCGCCCAGATCAAAGGGCTTGAACTGGAAGTAATCGGTCGTCCCTTCGAAGGTTTTGATATCAGTCTTACCGGTAATGTTATGGACGCAAGCCTGACCAAAGATAACCCTATTCCTGCAACCGGCCTCGATGGCGACGAGTTGACATATGCTCCTGATGTGTCCCTTACCGCAAGTGTGAGTTACGAGTGGCCTGTGGGTGCAGACGGACTGATGGCCCGGGTTGGTGCAGACTATATCTATACCGGTTCCCAGACTACAGCCTTGCGGCCAACGGATACGATTTATGCCGATTTGCCTGCTTATGATCGCGCCAATCTTTCTGTGGGGCTGGAAGGTGAAACCTGGTCTGTAAATCTGGCGGTGAACAATGTCTTCAATGACACGTCAACAATTTCTGTTTTCCAGAATACTGCCTTTACGCCTCTGGCCTATGTGCCGAACAGACCACGCACTGTTGCGTTTAGCCTGCAGAAAAACTTCTAAGATTTTCAGGGCAACCGGTTCAGACTGGTTGCCCTTTTAGCCTGTCCAAGTGAAAGGAAAGCGAAAATGATAAGTGGTGTGTTGATCGGATTTGAAGTTCTGAAAAAAATATCGCATGTATTTCTGCTTGTTGCGCTTTACCTGACAGCCGCAGGGGGGGATGCAAATGCCGGGATGAGTGTGGAGGGCGCGATGTCTGACGCACTTCAGAGCTATTCCCTGGACAAAGGAATGTATGTGGTTATCACTGGTTCCGGTTCGGCACTGCCCGACCCGAAACGGGCAGGGGCCAGTGCTGCAGTCGTTGTGGACGGTACAGTCCTGCAGTTTGATTTTGGTCGCGGTGTGATGGAAAATATGATGTTGTCCGGCATCAATCCGATGGATATCGATTATATCTTCCTGACACACCATCATTTCGATCATATTGCAAGTTATGGCTATTACCTGATTGCCAACTGGATTGCCGGCCGGCAGGAGCCTGTCTATGTCTACGGTCCTGAAGGCATCGAGGACTTGACCCAAGGCGCCTATATCATGAACAAGAGCAACATTGAATTTACCAAATTCATTGTGAAAAACTGGCCTGAACGGCTCAAGCGAAAACCTCTGGCCGAGCCGCCCTATGTGGTAAAAGACGTGGATTCCGGAGTTATTCTGGATACGCCGAAAATCAAGATCACTGCGGTGCGTACTCCGCATTATCCGGATGACATTTCGAAAAGTCTGGCTTACAGGGTGGATACACCTTATGGCTCTGTTGTTATTACCGGGGATACCGGATATTCCGATGATGTGATCAAATTGGCAGATCATGCGGATCTCCTGATCCATGAATGCCAAAAGCCTGATCCCGGGATGGTAAAGGGGGGAAAGATGACGGCGGAGGCGTTTCAGAAGCCTTCAAAAAAGCGTCCTCAAACTCATCATACAACGCCGACGGAACTGGGCAAGATCGCCAATCTGGCGCAGGTGAAGAAGGTGGTACCCTATCATCTGCCCCCCTATGGCAGTGTTCCCAAGGCACGGGAAATGACTTCTCTTTACACGGGCGAAGCCGGTCTGGATATATGGGCGAAATATATTACCGCAATCCACAAAAATTACGAAGGGCCGGTGGTTCTGGCTGAAGACACCATGGTGTTCAGGGTCGGTGGGGAGCCGGTGGATCAGGCTGGGGAAGATGCAAAATAGGCCTTTGCTTCGGTCTTCGTTTGTGTCGTCGGAAGATGTCAAAATTTATGGAAAATGGGTAAATGCAACAGCGTAAATGGACTTCCAAACTTTATTTCCTGGCCGCGGCGGTCGGCAGTGCCGTGGGAATTTCCAACATCTGGAAATTCACCTATGTGGCTGGGGAAAACGGGGGCGGCGCCTTTATCCTGGTCTATGTCATTGCTCTGGCCTGTATTGCCCTGCCGGCCCTGATTGCCGAATTCGTGATCGGCCGGCGCGGCGGCCAGGGAGTGGTGCGCAGCATGGAAGTGCTGGCGGAAACCGAACAGACCTCGCCCAAATGGCGCTGGTACGGCTGGCTGGCGGTGACCGCGGTTTTCATCGCGCTCAGTTTCTATTCCGTAGTGGCTGGCTGGACCGTCGATTATTTTATCACTTCGCTGCTGCCCGACGGGCAGGTCAGTGACGCCGGCCAAGCTGCAGGAAAGCTGGCCGAAATGCTGGCCGACCCGGTGCGGATGATGAGTTTCCAGGCGGTCTTTATTGCGCTCACTGCCTTTACCGTAGCCTTCGGCATCAAGGGTGGGCTCGAGCGCATGCTCGGTTGGATGACGCCCGGGCTGTTTATCATTCTGGCGATCCTGCTGGTTTATGCCACGCTCTATGGCAATATGGGACAGGCGCTCAGCTTCCTGTTCGCCCCGGATTTTTCCACTCTGACCCCGACCATCATCCTGATGGCGTTTGGTCAGGCCTTTTTCTCCCTTGGTGTAGGTGTTGGTGTCCTGATGACCATCGCGTCATATATGGACAAAGAGACACCTCTGGTCAGGTCCGCCATCATCGTGGCCGCTGCCGATGGTGGTGTAGCGATGCTGGCGGGGCTGGCTATTTTCCCGATTGTTTTCGCCCATGGTCTGTCGCCGGCGGAGGGACCGGGCCTGATCTTCGCCACCCTGCCGGTGGCCTTCGGCCAGATGCCGGGCGGTACAATTGTCGGGCCGCTGTTTTTCCTGCTGCTGGCCATTGCCGCCCTGACCTCTGCCATCACCTTGCTGGAAACGGTGGTCGCTTGTCTCGAGGACCTGACGTCCTTCAGCCGTGCCAAACTGACGGTACTGGCTGCCGTTATCCTCTGGGCGCTGGGCCTGCTGACGGTCTTTTCCAACAACATCTGGGCCGATTTCCACCCGCTGGGCTTTATCAGCCTGTTCGCCGACAAGACCATTTTCGGCCTGCTCGATTATCTGGTGTCCAATATCCTGATGCCACTTGGCGGAATCTGTGTGGCGGTGCTGGCCGGCTGGGGCCTGGGCAAGGCCAGCCTGCTCGATGAGATGCAGGTCAGGGATAGTACCCTGTTCCGGATCTGGCTGTTCCTGATCCGCTATCTGGTGCCGCTGATCATCGGCGCCGTGTTCCTGCTCAACCTGATTTAACCTGAATTCTACAGGAGAATAATATGCTACCCGGATATTGTCATGTGGATCATGTCTCCATCACCGTTGCCGACCTGGACAAGGCGGTTGATTTTTACTGCAAGATATTCGGGGCCGAGGTTGCCTATCGCATGGGACCGTTTGATGCGGAAGAAATTCCGGAAATGGAGGACAGCCGCGACTGGACCGAGGCCCATGTTGATGTGAAGGACGCGCGCCTGTCGCTCTGCATGCTGAAGCTGGCCTCCAACCTGATGATTGAGCTGTTTGAATATGAGCGGGGCGAGGATCAGAAATCGACGCCGCCGCGGAACTGCGATATTGGCGGCCATCACCTGGCCTTCAAGGTGGAAAATATCGAAAAGGCGGTAGAGTATCTGGAAGAAAATGGTTGCGCCGCCATGGCCGGTCCCATCGTCATGGAGGAGGGCCCCACGGTCGGCGCCCGGGCGCAATATCTGCGCGACCCCTTCGGAAATTACATGGAACTGATGGAATATGACCGGCAGGGCTTTATGGCGGAGACCGGCATCACCCCCTACGGCACCGCCGCCAACGATTGATCAACAAAGGACGAGACATGAGCAGAGAAATCATCAATCCCGACAGCATGTATGAAACCGTGCAATATGGCTTTTCCCATGCCGCCGCCAGTACGGCGACCAAGACCATTCATTGCGCGGGCCAGGTGGCCTGGGACAAGGACTATAGCCTGGTTGGGGAAGGGGATCTCGCCGCACAATGTGAACAGGTCTTTAAAAACCTGACCGAAGTGCTGGCTGCATCTGGGGCAACCGCCGCCAATGTGGTGCGTATGCGCACCTATGTGGTGGATTACAGCCCGGACAAGCTGGAAGCGATCGGACCGGCAATTGCCGCCTTTTATGGCAACAACCTGCCTGCCGCCAACACAGTACTGGGCGTCGCCGCCCTAGCCATGCCGGGTTTTCTGCTCGAGGTAGAAGTTACGGCCATGACCGATGGTTAATTTGCATTTGAATTGATGGACAATGGCCTGAACTGGAGCGTCTGCACAACTGACGCATTCTTGTTTGAGATTTCTCCATAATGACTATACTTCCATGAATTATATAGGTATTCATAGCGTAGCGATGGTTTAAAGCTGGTAGTGTTGGGAGGATGTTCGTCGAAACTGCTTCCAAGGCAGAATACGCTTTGAAATAAGATCAAGTCCTAAATTTAATCTTTCGGTTAACCTGACGTCTATATGGCGCTAGGTTGATAGTGACTTAAACTGCTAGGCGACAAGGCTAAGAAAGTCAGAGTATGGGTTCAGTTGTAATCCTACCCGGGATTTGAACCTTATTGAGACGTGATTAACATCAAAAGGCTTGGGTGCAAAACTAGCGAGAAAGGCTCTGAAATAGACGAAAACACCAAAAAACCGTAGAAAAAACAGTGATTTAAATCAGTTAAATACTACACGTGCTGGGAACACAATATTGTAATTGATGTACATCCAGTTGGTGGTACGTATAAAGTTATGACCAACCAATGACACTAATCGATGGCGTCGAATCCGTTCTAGAAAATGTTGGCGGGGCAGGGGGCCACTTGAAGAAATAATACCAGTTATTTTAACAATAGCGCCCATCCATAGAGCAAGAGGCCGCCTGCAAAACAGCTCCAAAGCTCGATACCACAGTACTGTTAAAATGAATTACTCTCGAACTTGGTGACTTTTCGAAGTTGCTATGCGCTTAGTTCATAGAAAGAGCGTTTTTTTTGGATATTTATGGGTATATTTGTGAGTAATTTGGCATAAGCATTGCCTTTATGGGTATTTATGGGTATATTTGCGGGTAATGAGTTTTAAAATCGACACACTGAAGATCACTCCTGAAATTCTCTCCCTCATTGCTGAGATAGATGAATTCAAAGGTGCATGGAAAGCGCTGGGGACCCTGGCGCCTGAGCGTCTGTCGGCACTGCGTCGGGTCGCCACTATCGAAAGCGTTGGCTCTTCCACGCGTATTGAAGGTAGCACGCTTTCGGATCGGGATGTGGAACGCCTGCTTTCCAATCTGGATATCAAAACTTTTGATACACGCGACGAACAGGAAGTGGTGGGTTACGCAAAGGTGATGGAAACGGTCTTTTCTAATTTCGAGCATATCGACCTGACAGAAAACCATATCAAGCAATTCCACCGTGATCTTTTGGCCTTTAGCTCTAAGGTTGAACGTCATCGGGGTGAGTATAAAACCCATCCCAACCATGTCAGTGCGTTTGATGCTGAGGGGAAGGAGGTGGGGGTCATATTTGAAACCGCTTCTCCTTTCGATACACCGCATCTGATGCAGGAATTGATCGCCTGGACAAATGATGCTTTTGAAGAAAAGCATCTGCATCCCTTGCTGATTGTTACGATTTTCATTGTAGTGTTCCTGGAAATCCATCCCTTCTCGGATGGGAATGGTAGGCTCTCGCGCATCCTGACTACATTGCTGTTGTTGCGGGCAGGATATATCTATGTGCCCTATAGCTCGCTTGAGAGCGTCATTGAGCAAAGCAAGGATTCCTATTACTTAGCGTTGAGAAGAACGCAGGGGACAATTCGGACCGATGACCCAGAATGGAACACCTGGGTCACATTTTTTTTGCACTCCCTACAACAACATAAACGGCGGCTGGAAAAGAAAATCGAAAGTGAGCGCATCATGATCGGCACATTGCCGGAACTCTCACTTGAAATCCTGGAACTGGTTAAAGAAAGAGGCCGGATCACCATCGGGGAGGTTGTCACTCTTATCGGAGCGAATAGAAATACTGCCAAAAAGCATCTGCGTGATCTTGTGGCTGCCAATCATCTTGCACAGCATGGTACGGGCAAGGGAACTTGGTATAGCAGGACTTAGAAAGAAAGTGCCAACACAAGGTATAATCTGCAAGGTTTGCCCATTCAGGTGCAGGAACAGATCGGCAACGAAATAGGCCGTACGCTTGTTACCGTCAACAAAAGCGTGATTGCGGGCAACACCTTCTGCATAAGTTGCCGCCAGTATATATAGATCATTCTCACCATAGGCATAAAAGCGTTCAGCGCGAGCAAGGGCGGATTCCAGTAAACCTTCTTCACGTATTCCGGCACTACCACCATGTCGCAATATGGACTGTTCATGGGTGTAAAGCGCTTGCGCTTTGCTGATCTATCTCAGTTCTGGGGAGGGTGTCACTTGGCCAGGCCATCCAGTACAACACTGTACTCTCCCATGAAAGCATCAACATCACTTTTGAAAGTGTCCGTGACTTCGCCGTTGTAAGCATAGCGTGATTGTTTGAATTTCAGGAATTCTTTATACTCGGCAGCAGAGAGCAACACGACGCTTTCGCGGCCGTTATTTGTCACACTCACGGCTTCTCGTTGGGCCAGTTCTTTATACTGCCCAAAGTTTTTCTGGAACTCAGAAGCGGTTACTGTCGTTGTCATAGTAGTTCTCCTTACATTTCTCTACTATACTCAAATTACGTAATATGTGCAGTTCCATATTTTGTGTAATATTATGAGATGCGTGTGATATGAGTCCCAATGAAGAAGTTCAATAAATAACGAAAATGCCGTTTTTCATTATTTATTTTTCCGTAAGTAACATGAACTTTAGTTGAAGCGATGCAAGGGTAACTTGGAGAGCTATACATAGGTTTTCAAAAAGTGCGCAAAAAACGCGCACTTTTTTATTTTAATATACTGAGGAAAATGGGTTTGTCGGTGCTGTTGGGCCGCACCAATATTCTCAGAAATTCCCAAATCTTCCTGAGATTTTCTGAAATTCAGTATCGGGAAGTAAATATAGCTTCCTGCATTACTCCTTTTGTATTTGCCCTTTTCCAGTCGTTTGGGCAGTGATCATTTTCTGTTTTACTCCTTTCTCGTAGGGGGCATTGTCCGGCTGGATTTCTATCGGGTCAGAATTATTTCCGAAATATAGCGTTGGCCGCCGGAGCGGCCCAGTTGCACTACCACATCCACCAGTGAAGAAATATAGCGTAGCGTTTCGTCCCAGCCGAGCCCGAGTTGGGCCTGCATTACCATCATGGCCATTTGTTCCAGCGCTCCCTGGGGGGAATTGGCGTGAATGGTGGTGAGCGAGCCGGGGTGACCCGTATTGACCGCCCTGAGAAAAGTTACCGCTTCGGGACCGCGGACTTCTCCGACGATTATTCGATCGGGACGCAGGCGCAGGGAAGCTTTCAGCAGGTCGTCAAGGCTGACGCGGTCCTCCCCGGCCGGGCCGTGCACCGCCACCAGCCCAAGGGCGTTTTCATGGCCGAGGAAAATTTCCGGTGTGTCTTCTACAGCGATAATCCGTTCGCTGGCCGGAACTTCCTTGAGCAGGGCATTTAGAAAAGTGGTCTTGCCGGAAGAGGTGCCGCCGGAAATCAATACGGTTTTGCGCTGGTGAACGGCCTGGATCAGAAGGTCCATGGGGGAATCCTCCGATAGGGATATCATCTCGGGATTTTCTGACGGGCGGTGACGGTAAGCATCCAGGGTCAGGTCGGTCGCCGTATGGCGCCGGATGGCGAGCCCCCAATGCCCACGAGTTGCGGCCGGCGCAACCATCTGGACGCGGGAACCGTCGGGCAGGATGGCGGACAGGAGAGGGGAGGCATTATTCACCCCTTGGCGGCTGTAGCGGGCAATCTGCCCAGCCAGCCGCGCGAGCAGGGGGGTGGTCACCTCTGGAACTTTGAGGCGCTCCATTTGCGGCTTGCCGCGCACTTCGATCCAGATCTCTTCCGGGCGATTGACCAGGATTTCGCTGATATCGCGCCGTTTCAGCCAGGGTTGAAAAGGAGCGAGAAACCGCTGCAGGTAGAAGCCGCCGCTGGTGGAGCCCGGCGTGATCTCCACGATCTCCGAATGGCGGGAGGTCATGGCGCACCTTCTGCATCAATGGCGGAGAAATCCACATCCCGGGCGGTAATCACCCGGATGGATTCCCCCTGGTCAATGGTGATGGTCGGCGGGATCTGGATATTCTGCTGCAGGGCAATGGACGCGGCGCTCTGGGCATTCTGGCTTACACCCACCACGACATCGGCATCATCACCGCCCAATGCGGCGCTGAACCCGCCGACGATGGACATCAGGATGGCGGAGCCGAACCGTTTGAAGAAATGGGTATTTACATCTCCGCCGAGACCGGATTGGCCGGTGCCGTCTGCGGCGGGCGATCCCAGGTTAATAGAAATCCCGTCCGGCGTCAGCAATCGTGTCCAGAGGATGAAGGCCCGGGTCTGGCCGACGGCGAGACCACTGCGATACTGGCCGATCAGGCGGGACCCCCTGGGGATCAGCACACGGCTGCCGTCAAAGCCGCGCACTTCTTCGCTGACCATGGCGCGGACATAGCCGGGCAGGTCTGAATTTATGGCCGTCTCTAGCACACCCTTGATGATGGTGCCCTGCGGGACCAGGCTATCCAGCCGGGCGGCGGTCCGGCTCGCCCTGACCACTTTATGGTTCTGGCTCGACAGACGCAGGGCGAATTGTTCCTCCGCGGTCATTTTCTCCCCGCCGGCAGGACTGGGACCGGGACCCTTCGCGGCAGGTTGTGCACTGACCTGATGAACACTGCCGCCACTGATGTCATAGACCAGGGTTGGTGCCCGGGCGCGGTCCATATTGCGTTTGGGCGGCGGCGCGACTTGTTTATTCACTGGCTCGGGAACGGGTTCAGGTTCAGTCGTTTCGTCCAGCTTCGGCAATGGAACATCAGCCGGTTCAATTGTCTCCTTCGCCACAACAGGGAGTGCTTTTTCCTGACGGTTCCGGTCCATCAGGGAAAAGGTGTAGAGGCCGAGGAACAAGGCGCCGACAACAGCAACGATCATGACCAGCCTGTCGGAGGAAGTGCCGCCCCGGCCGATCTGCGGCATGGCGTTGATCACGCCACTTTCAAAATCTTCCGGTGAATTTTCATCACTCGGCGGCAGGGGATTTTGATCATGCTTCACAGGTTGTCTCCCGATGTTGAGGCAGCTTGAGCGGGAAGCGGAGTCTGGGGAATTTCATGCCCTTTCTTTTTCCCATACAGGGGACGATTGTAGATATAGGTTTCGTCGCGGCCGTTGCGCAGGACAAAAACCGGAGCGATCCGGTCGAGCACCACATAGTCTCCCTGAACGGCGAAATTGATCACGCTTTCCTTCTTGCGGCCGTCCACAAGGAAAATGGCGGGCAGGGTTTGTTCACGCGGCCAGTGCAGATAGGTGGAAATGCCGTCATCGAAAATGCGGTCCGGCAACAGCGTGTCATCTCCTTTGTATCGATAATTGAGGTTAAGAGAGCGGTTTTCTGCAAGCAGGGCCGCTACCGGATCCTGTTGGGAGGATACCGGTGCAGGCGTTTCGACATTTGATTTCTCAGAATCGACAGCTTCTACTTCGGTTTCCTCCTTCAGAGGAGCGGGATAGTTGAACCGAACGTTGAAGATCAGGTCTTGCGCAGAAGTCGGCTGTCCCTCAACTGCCACCAGTTCGAAATGATAGCGACGCTTGTCGGTAATCACCGCCATATTGGTGGTGCCGGGTAAAACGACCGGTTTCAGAAACATCAGGTTTCCGGCTTTGTTGGGGGTGATCTGCCAGCTCATGGAATCGCCCAGCGCCACATTCTGGATTTTTTCGTCCAGACCGAACTCCAGCATAATCTGATAGCCGTCATAGGCTCTCAGGCGATAGACTTGGAGCGGATTATAAATGAGGGTACGCAACCTGGCGTCAAGCAGACCCGGTGCCGGTTCTTCGGCAGCAAGAGCTGGATGGGCGATCCCCATAAGGGACTGCAGAAACCAGAGCAAGTATATGAAGATTTTCTTTTGTTTCATTTTCTGCTTATCCGAGGGGATGTTTTCCGGGTCGCCCTAGGCGCGCTGGTTCTTGTCTGTTGCGCCCTGTCACTTGCCCGACCGGAAATCGTGGAACGGAGCAGTCCTGGTGCAACTGCGGCAGAGGCGGACAAATTACCCAGCGCCGGGGCAGGTTGGTCTACGGTTCGGGAACTGATTTCCGTAACCGGTGCTGGAAGGTTTGCCGACAGTCCGGCGATCAGGGTGTCAATGCCGCGTGACGCAGCGGCAGGGGCGGCGACTTGGTGAGAAGCTGATTGTACATTTCCTGGCTCCGGCCTGGTTGCGGCGCTGGGAGAGAAAGGCACATCCGCTGCAGTCCCTGCAGGCGTTTCCTGCCTGTCCTTGGATGAGAAGGGGAAATGCCATGCCGAAGTCAGGCTATGGGCGCTCCGCAGGACGACATAGAGCAGGATGACATAAATGAAAGTCGCGATCGTCAACAGGATGACCGGCGAGACGGTGCCGGTGACAGAGAACATGCCCATGGTGTTCAGCGAGCTCATCAGGGGCGAGATCGCCTCCAGCATCATACGGCCGAGCAGGGTTACCACCAGCGGCATCAGGGCAAAGACAAAGGACAGCTTCAGCCATCCCGTGAACAGGCCGCGGGTGCCGGCAAACAAAGCCAGCAGGATAAACAGGGGCCCCAGCGCCAGCAGCAGACCGAGGGCGAGCTTGGCAATAATCAGTGCCCCGAGTGTCGTCAGCATCAGAACAAGGGCATCGATCCAGAGAAGGGTGCCGGTGGACAGCAGGTTTCCGGTATAGGGGGAAACGGATTCATTGCCAAGGGATGCGGCAACAGACAGCATGCGGTCGAAAGACTGTTGCAGCAGGGTGCTGAAAGTGATCGCGTTTTCCCCTTTTCCCAGAAGAAGGGAGACAAGCTCGTCAGGGCCGTCGGTCAGAACCCGGTAAAACAGGGTGTGGTATGCCGACCAGGAGGTGATCAGGGTCAGGATGACCCCCAGCAGGATAATCCGGGGCAACAGCCCGGAAAGGCTTATCCTGCTGCGCCCGCTGAGAAGCCGGAAGGCGAAAAAGGCCAGGAAAAGGGTCAGGCAGGCGGTCAGGACCGGCTGGAAGGCGGAGCCGGCGCCGAACAATCTGCCATAGGCGCCGTCTACGCCGACCCGGATATGACAATCCAGCGTGGCCAGAAGCAGGTCAAGGCGGGAGGTGACATCGCCGGAAAAGGCGGGGCAGGTTGCTGTCATTCCGCCACCTCCGTCCAGAGATTATCGCCGGGCCAGGGGGTGCCGATCAGTTCCGGCCACCAGTTTTCCGGAGCGTCGCCGACATCTACCCTCAATCTGTCAAGCTGCCGCAAGCTGGCCTCATTGCCCGAGAAAAGACGAAGCAGGTCCGGCAAGCCTGCAAGATTGAGCCGGACAATGGAACTTTCATTTCCCTGTTTCACCAGAAAGGCATGGCTTTCCGGGGGCAGGGCGCGGATGAGGTCATATTCGTGACGGCCGAGGCCGAAGCCTGCGCAATAATCGCTTTCCAGGGCACGGGCATTGGGCATGAAAATCTGGGTGGCGACCTGTTCGGTGATGGTGCGCGACAAGCTGCTCTCGAGGGCATCCCGGGCACTCTGGGTGCCGAAGCCGACAATGGCGTTGCGCTTGCGGAAGGTTTTCATCCAGTCCCGCAACCTGGCGCTGAAAAAGGGATTGTCGAGCAGTTTCCAGCCTTCATCGATCATGATCATGGTTGGCGTGCCGTCCAGCGTTTCATTGAGCCGGTAGAACATATACATCATCGCCGGGGTGCACAGGGTGGCTTCGTCCAGCAGTTCGGTCATGTCGAAGGCGGTCACCTGCCGGGTGAAATCCAGGCTGTCCGTCGCGTTATCAAACACCCAGGCATACTCCCCCTCGCTGTGCCAGGGGGCAAGGCGGGCGATCATGTCATCATCGGTGGGAGCCTGGCTGCCGCCGAGGAGTTCCTGGAAATAACGCAGGCGGCGATAGGCGGGCGGTTGCTCGAAATTGGCATCGAGGGCGGCGCCGAGGCGGGCCTCTTCTTCTGTGGTGAGTTTGCCGGCGGGATCTGCAACCAGGCAAGTGATGAAAGCCTGGAGAAAAGCCCGTCCGGCAGGCGTATCGGCAATCTGAAGAGGATTAAAGCCCGTCGGCCTGCCCGGACTCAGGCTGGCATAATTACCGCCGATGGCCCGAAGAAAGATTTCCGCGCCGCGGTCCTTGTCGAAAAAGACTGTACGGGGCTTGAACTTCTGGGCCTGGGCCAGCAGAAAATTCAAGACGACAGTCTTGCCGGACCCGGTCGGGCCGATGACGGAAAAATGTCCGAGGTCGCCTTTATGGAGGGAAAAGAAGCGGGGCGTTGAGGCCGAGGTCTCGAAAATGGTGACGGCATCACCCCAGTGGTGGCCTTCCGGCTGACCGGTGGGGACGCAATGCAGGGAAGCCAGGTCGGCAAAATTGGAAACGGAAACCAGTGACTTGCGGGTGACATAGTCCCGATTACCGGGAAATTGGCCCCAGAAGCCCGCTTCCAGGTTGAGGTCTTCCCGCACAGCGATGGAGCCGGTATCGGCCAGAACCGATGCAACATCCGCGGCCGCCTGGTCCAGGGCCGGCAGGCTGGGGGCATTGACCAGCACCGATAAATGATGTTCACCAAAACCGGTCTTCCCGGCGGAAGCGGCGTCTTTGGCTTCGGCAAGGCTGCTGCGCAAGCTGTATCCATCGTCATCGGACGCCTTCAGACGCCGCAATGCGAGGGAGATACGTTCCAGGGCAATCTGACGGTCCACATGACTGAAACTTTCGCTCAGGATGATCTCATGAGGAAGACGAAGCAAGCTGTCCAGGAGGCCCGGGCTTGTATAAGGCGGATATTCCTTGAAGCCGAAAAGTGCGGAAAAAGACCGGTCGGCGGAAGAGGCGCCGCATCGTTCAATTGTGTCCAGACCAAAGCTGATCCTTTTCACAGGAAGATAGTCTCCAAGATCCTTCTTGTCAGTCAGCTGTTCCGGGATCAGGACAGGACGCATATCTCCGTTATACAAGGCGGCTAGCAATTCAAGTGGCTCGGAAAAGAGACCAGTCGGTGTGTCATAGCTTTCCAGCAGACGGGGGTGGAAACTTTCCAGTCCCGAAAGAAGGGAGGCCGTTGCCGCCTCAAGTCGTTTCAGGTCCGCCAGACGGCGTTCCTCCCGGTTCTGGCGCTGCCGGGTGATCCGGTCGATCAGTCCGATTTTACCTTCCCGGGGGCGGTGGAGGATGGTGATATAAAGTTCATTGACAAACATGTCCCGGCTGTCGAGTGCATTCTGCCAGCGATTGTTGACATAGTCACAGACCGGATCCTCGAATCGACCGCCGACGACCGCCCGGATCCGGCGTCGGATCAGGTGATGATAAATGACAAGATGGGAATCCGCCCCGGCGCGCAAGATCATCTCCCGGACTGACTTGCGTTGTTCCAGGCTTTGTTCGTCAGCGGTTTCAAAGGGATAGCCGGCCACATGAAGACATTGCATCAGGCTGCCGTTCCGCAGCAGGATGGTACTGTCATTCAGAAGTCGGGCATAGGGGAGTCGTTCCCCGGCATGCTGCTCTTTATCTATCCACTTGGAAAAGCCTTTCAATTCTTCAATCCGTATTATTGCTGTCTAAGGGGCGTAGCTGTTACAGCCCCAGCGCTTCCAGTTCTTTACCCGTGGACATCGGCGCACCTTTGTCAGCCAGATGTCGAACAGCCGTGGTTCCCTGAGACAGGCCAGGTAGCCGACGGCATGGATCAGAAGACTGACGGCCAATGCCCAGAAGGAATGCGTCAGCAGGAAGGCCTCGGTTGTGACAACAGTATTTATGATAAAATAGCTGTAAGTGACGCCCGCAAACATTTGTGGCTGGGTCAGGGCGCGGAAGACGGGCGTCTGTTTCATCATTGCGCACTTTCCTGTGCGCCAAGACCAGCGGCAGAGCGGATGCCGGACACAATGGCGGCTGAGCCGAACAGAATAAAGCAGCCGATGATTACAGTGGCGCCGAAACGCCAGTTCATGCGCCCGGTCAGCATCATGAAGCCGACCATGGCAATGGCAATTACGGCGACCGCCGTAGCGACATTCCCCAATAGAGTGCCCTGGAGCCACAGCAGGGCAGACAGGATGGGACCGGAACCGTCGGGATCGGAAATCATTTCTACCTCCTTCTGTTTAGGCGGATATGCCGACAACGATCGACATCTCATATCCGTCCACATAGTTGCCACTGTCCACTGTCGGGGTCATGGCTGTAATCTCGGCGGAGCTGTTGTCGCCGAACACATTGTCGGAAGAAATGGAGATGCGGTTGAAATTTGAGACGCTGTCGGAATATTCGGACACATTGCTGTACAGGGTGGAAGCGGCGTCTGACGGCATGGCGAATTGGGAACACAGCACCCGGTTGCCATATTGTGTCGCTTCAGCCAGGCTGGAAAAGATCTCGAAATGCATATGTGGCCAGCGACCGTCATAACAGCCTGGGAAAATTGTGGTGAAAGAGACATTTCCATCGGAGTCCGCTTCCTGGACACCGCGCAGGTAATTGACGTTCTGGACGCCTGATGAATAAAGAGAATATTTTCCTTCGGCGTTACAGTGCCAGAGATAGATGACATAACCGTCGAGCGCGGTGCAGCCGTTGTTCACGTCAACCAGTTGAATATTAAGGACAACCGGCACACCGTCTGCGGTGCCGCTATAGCTGCCGAAACTGGAAGTGATGTCACTTCTGATAATTCCGCTATCTGTCAGCACGTTTACAGTGGACCCATTTACCGAGTTGCTTCCGTCTCCCGGGTAGGGGCCATTGGTTTCTTCTGGATCGGCGACGCAGCTTGAAGTCGTATCTCCACTACTGCTGGAGCTGTCGTCGGAACTGCTGTCGCTTGTCGTGGAACTTGATGTTGTGGTGGTGGCGGTCGAGCTTCCTGATGATCCGCCATTACAGCCGGCGATCAATGCCGCTGCACCGGCACTACCGAGCAGACCGAGCATTTTGCGCCGGGCAAGAATGTTAGGCGCCATGGTTTGCAAATCGAAAAACAGGCCGCGATCATGATTTTCTATAGTGGGCTTTTTATGCTCCATCCGTGAAGAACTCCTCAAGCTGTCCTCCACCCACAGACTCATGATGGCAGCAATTTATTTCTGACAGATTTCAATATATTTCAGTCGTCTTGCTGTGCTGAGATATAGCGGTTATATTTTGGGCGTAATATTCGCGAATGAACTGTGACAATAGTGATATGTATTATGGTGCCCGAATTGCGGTCGTTGATGACGATCCGGGAATCCGCGAGCTGATTGCCGATTTCCTTGGTCGGCACGGATTTACGGTTCTCAAGGCCAAATCGGGGGAGGAACTGGACAGTATCCTGGAAACGGATGCTGTGGACCTGATCGTGCTCGACATCATGATGCCTGGCGAAGACGGGCTGAGTATTTGCCGCAGACTAACGGCGGCAGGCGGCCCGCCGATTATAATCCTGAGCGCCATCGGAGATGACACGGACCGGATCATCGGCCTGGAAATTGGCGCGGATGACTATCTGGCCAAACCAGGCAATCCGAGGGAACTTCTTGCCCGGGTGCGTGCAGTGCTGCGTCGGCGCAAAGACCCCGGCGAGCAGATCGACAGTCACAACAAAATCATTCAGTTTGCAGGTTGGCAGCTCAATCTCGGCCGTCATGAACTGAAAAATCCACAGGGGGTCGTGGTAAATCTGTCCGACGGAGAATTTTCCCTGTTGCGTATCATGTCGGAACGTCCGCAGCGGGTTCTGTCGCGGGATCAGCTTCTGGAATATGTCAAAGGCCCCGATGCGGATGTTTTTGATCGATCGATTGATGTGCAGGTCAGCCGCCTGCGGCGGAAGCTGGGAGCGGATGAGGGGGAGGACCTGATCCGCACCATCCGCAATGAAGGATATATGTTTGTCCCCAAAGTTTCCCGACGATAGGAAAAATGCAGTTCGCGTCCTGAACTGGTCACCCAGTCTTTTCACGCGGGTGTTCGTGCTACTGGTTATTTGCCTTCTTTTTGCCTTTGCCGTCAATGGCGTTCGCGCCATCCTGCATGTACCTGATCCGCCGGAAATCTACAGCGCTTCAGAACTTCTGGTGTTGTATAACAAGGCGGTCAATAGTGAGGATATCACACCCTTCAGATATCAGGAGCAAGCTGAGGTTTCCCGGCCCGATAAACTGGACTGGCGGGACAGCACACTCGCAGAGGTGCTCGCCGATCATCTGGGCCTGAGCCGGGATCAGGTTATTTTGCGGTCCGGAAGATCGGATAATCCCCAGGAAGATGGCGCGCCGGAGAGATGGGGGCAACGGGGCGACGGCCCACCAGGTCCGCCACCGGGCGAGGACAAATCAGAAAATGAGCTGGGTTTTAGTGATTTGTTACCCTGGCCGGACACACTTGATCCCTACCAGATGCCGGGCGACGGCCGGTCGGATCCTTTCGGACTGGCGCCAAGCCAGGATATGTTTCGGGATTTGCAGGGGATGGTGGCCGAGGGGCCGTTCTTTTTGGCGGTCAGGCAGGACGAGGGGCGCTGGCTGGTCCTTCGCTCTCCCTCTCCACCGCTGTTGTCTCCTTACGTTAAGGAAACGCTGCTCTGGCTCCTGGGCGGGGTTCTGGTCATGGTGCCGCTGGCTCACTTCTTCGCCCGAACGTTGACACGGCCGATCCTGAAGTTTGCGCGCGCAGCGGAACAGATGGGGATTGATCCGGAAGCAACGATCTCTGAAGTCGACGGGCCAGCCGAACTCGGAACAGTAGCACACGCGCTGAATCAGATGAGGGACAGTTTGCAGGCTTACGTGCGGGAGCGGACGGATATGGTTGGCGCCATTGCTCACGACCTGAGAACGCCGCTCACCCGGCTCACCTACCGGCTGGATGCCGCACCGGAGGATATCAGGGAGAAGGCGGCGGCGGATATTGCCGAAATGGAAGAAATGATTGTGGCGACCTTGACGCTTGTGCGCGAAGCCGGCGGGGCGAGTGAACGCGAGAAGCTTGAGCTGAGATCCCTGTTGGAAAGTGTGACCAATGATTTTTCCGATATGGGCCACGATGTGCAACTGACGGCGGAAGCGCCCGTTGTCATTTCCGGTGATCCGCTGGCGCTTCGGCGCCTGTTCGGGAACCTGTTGAGCAATGCGGTCAAATTTGGTCATCGGGCCCGATGCCGTATGGAAAAAGAAGAAGATTTCGCTGTTATCGAAATCGAGGATGACGGCCCGGGTCTTGATGAGGAAGACCTGGAACGGGTTTTTGAACCATTTTACCGGACAGATCGTTCCCGCAATCGTAAGACCGGCGGTTTTGGCCTCGGTCTTACGGTGGTCAAAAGTATTGTGCTGGCTCACAACGGCAGCGTGGAGTTACATAACGGGAAAAACGGCGGCATTGTTGCGATCGTCAGGCTTCCAGTGTTCATTGACCAGGGGTGATATTATTTAGCTAGTATATGGCCAATTCAGGCCAAATTACATTCCGTTTCAGAGATGTTCTCTTTACCGAAAATGCGCATAAGATGAGTAATTTTTCTCTTATCTTATTGAATTATAAATGAGTTCCGGTACCTCTCGGCCACACCATTTTCCAAAACTTACTCAAATTCTCTAAAACACCCTGACCGAAATAGATATCTGGCTCACCCAATGTTGAAGGCTGCTGACAGCCGAGCTTCCAGCAACAACTTACCGAAGGTGGTGCCCATGTTCTGGCAGATCTTGTGAATATTCCAGAGAGAACAGCCGAGAGCATTCGCCGCGAAGGACGGCGTAATATTATCGACCCGGAAATTCTGACCGATATACAGGTGCAGACGATTGGCGAGGTCGTTAGTAGCGGCGCTTTGCCGTTGCAAAACAAATCGAACAAATACTTCCTTCCCAACCCATACCACAAAAAAGGAAATCTGATGGATAGCCATTCACCCGGTACAACAGTTGAAGAATTGCGCAACAGTCTCGGGAAGCGCACCACTTGTGACCAAAAAGATCATTTCTTCCCTGGATGATGTGGGTAGGCGCTTTATCGGACTATCTCCCTTATCTGTGTTCACGGCGGACGGATTTCCCGATGTCTTCCCTCGCGGTGCCGACCTGGGATTTAACCACACCGAGGATGATAAGTTCCTCTATCTGCCTGAACGGCCGGGGAACAAGCTCATTTTCAGCCTGCAGAATATCCTTGCGAACCCCAATGTGGCCCTCCTGTTTGTCATACCGGGGATCTACTCATGACCAAGGGCCGCATGAAAGATGTCAACGGTACCGCCGAGGCTGGTGACTGGGGTTATGAGGCGCTCGGTGCTCTACATACCCATACAAGTGTGGACGGGGATACGGAGATGCTGTTCATCGGTTAAGGCCCGCTGATTTTTACGGATGAGGACGGTAATCCGAGCAAGGTGCCGGATGGTGCGCTTCTGTCAGAAGTTACTTCGGGCAATCAGGCACCCGTAAAATTTACTGTATAATGACTTCGCTTATGGGGTATCCCCCTACCTGCCGGGGATTTTTCCCCGGCTTTTTTATTCAGTGTTTCTGAAATGCACGTGGGGACAACCCAAATTCTTCCTTGAAGCTCTTGCTGAAGTGGCTGAGGTCGTTGAAGCCCCATTTGTAAGCTATTTCCGTTATTGAAAGGCCCGTCGTTTTGGCAATAGCCAGATCTTCCCGGCATTTGTGCAGCCGGCATTTCTTGATCCAGGCACTAACCGTGCTGCCTTCTTCGCGAAAGAGAATATGCAGATACCGGGTGCTGATCCCCATTTCAGAAGCAATACGGGATGGGGAAAGGTCAAAATCCTTAAGGTTCATGACAATATAATTTTTGATACGAGCTAGGGTCATGCGACGGTTGGTACTCTGCAGCACTTCCGTTTCGCCAGTTAGTGCGGTGGCCAGGATCTGCAGGGTTGGCCGCATCAGCGAAGTCAGATGATTTTCGCCCAGACTCCACATTTCCCCGTGAAGTGACATGATGTGGCGACCGAGAAGGGCGCCCATGCCGCTGGATCCGGAAATGACTGTACCAGCATAATCATGCGCTTGTGGGAACACACTTGTCAGAGCGGTTTCCGGAATGATCAGGGTTGTTTTTTCCAATCTTTCCGGCACCTCGAACGACATATTTTGTGTGCTGTCCCACAGCAGGATATCATTTTCCTGCAAGTGCAGGTCATTTTGTCCTGCAGTGATAAATTCCCGGCCTTTACGTAGCAACAGGATGCTGAAGTAGGCTTCATTGGTATTGGCAATTTCGCTTGCCCTGCGGAAACCGGTAAGGTGGTCACAGGCGCATTGAACAAGTTTATAACCGCAGAATGATCTAACACTGAGGTTAGCATTGAAATCCGGTTTGCTCTTCTTTTCAATAGTCCAAGGAAGATGGGAGGCTCGAAGCATTTCTGACCATTCATCAAAATAGTCCGCATTGGTGCCGGGTTGAGTAGACCAGAAACGAAGGTCCTGTTCACCTGAGGTACTGTACACAACTGCAGTCATATGAAACTTCCCTGATCAAACTGTTATATTTTTCTAAAGTATCCCTTGGAATCTAGAAAAATGCAAGGAAACCGCTAATTTCTGCAAAAAAACTACAAATAGTTCTCTCTTGACCAAGATAATTTCTCCCACAGCCAAATTTTTTCCATCCAGGCTTCAATTGAACGGAAAAATAGAGACTCCGCCTTCGCTGTCACACAACACAGCCTTCGTTACGGACCAAGTTTCTTTTGGCGCCATTTGTTATCAAACATTCATAATCAACAAGTGGAGGTAACAGTGGAACCAACAAGAAAATTGAAATCCGCCCTGTTGGGTGGCGTTGTGTTGAGCAGTCTGTCCGTCATTTCGCAAGGATATGCCGCAAAAGCAGAGCCCGAAGGAAATGAAACATTGACCATGGAGGAAATCCTGATCACTGCTCAACGCAGGACAACAAATCTGCAGACAACGGCGTCAGCCATCTCGGCCCTGAGCGGTGAGGGACTGGAAAACCGGTCCATTACCGACGTGGAAGGTCTGGGTCAATTCAATCCGAGCATGGATGTGGCGCTCTATCAGGGCGAGGCGCAGGTCTATATCCGTGGCATCGGTTATTCCGGCATCATTGGCGGTACTGACAGTTCAACTGCCCTGCACGTTGATGGTGTTTACATGTCTCGTTCATCCGCTGCGGTGCCCGGATTTTTCGATCTCGACCGGGTCGAAGTTGTGCGCGGTCCCCAAGGCACCCTCTATGGACGGAACGCTACGTCCGGCTCTGTGAACCTGATTCCGAAGAAGCCGACGGACGAGTTTGCCCTTGAGGGGTCATTCACTGTCGGAAATTATGATCATTACAAGGCCTTTGGCGCAATCAGCGGCCCTCTTGCCGGCGACAAACTGCTGGCCCGGCTGGCGGTGCAAAAGGAAAATCATGCGGGGTATACGACATTCATTCGGCCGGTAGATGACCCGCTCGGCCTTGGCGCCGTTACCGGTGAAGGGGAGTCAAAAGATGATTTTGTCACCCGCCTGACCATAGAGGCCCGGCCAAGCGACGATCTGACCATCACCCTGACTGGTGACTACTACAAGGCGGATGATACACAGTCCGTATGGCTCTATCTGGATCGAGGTACAGCAACCAACCCCTTCTTCCGCGATTATGTCACGGCTCAGGGTGGCACATTGCCCAAAGTCAAGTCCCGCACACTGGGATCAGATATTGAACATTTCAATAAACCGGAAATCTGGGGCCTGAGCGCCCATGTGGATTACAGCATCGGGGATTACACAGTCAATTCCATTACGGCTTACAAGGAAACCCATCCCCTTAACCGGAATGATCTGGATACGTCTGCCGCTTTCGGGGTGGACCAGCTCAGGGAGGAGGATCACCGCCAGTTCAGCCAGGAAATTCAGCTGAGTTCGCCGTCCGACGGTGACCTGTCCTGGATCCTCGGGCTCTATTACTTCACCGAGGATAATGATGTCAGGAATGAATATTTTCTGCCTTTCATTGACGAGCAGTTCGGTCTGCCGTCCGATCCCGGATGTTGTCTGTTGAAACTGAACGGTACCGCGGAAACGGAAGCTTTTGCAATATTCGGAGAAGCCACATACAGCCTGTCTGACCGGCTCGATCTTGTGCTTGGCGGCCGCTACAGCACGGAAAAACGCGGCGGGCAGAATGCGGTGGTGTTTGAAAGTTTCATTCCCGGTCTTCTTGACAACGTGGCGGACCTGGAAGATGAGACCTTCAATAGTTTCACGCCGAAGGTCGGTTTGAATTTTACTGTGAACGACGAAGTCTTTCTCTACGGAACCATATCCAAAGGTTTCAAGAGCGGTGGCTTTAATATCGGCAGTTATCAGAATACACCGTTCGAGCCTGAGGAAATCTGGGCTTATGAAGCAGGCATCAAGGCTGATCTGTTTGATCAGCGCCTGCGCATGAATGCGGCGTTCTTCTATTATGACTATACCGATCTTCAGATCCAGGATGTGGAAAACAACAACACTATCGTCCGGAATGCTGCCAACGCGGAAATTAAAGGTGTGGAACTGGAAGGTGTATGGCTGGTCAGCGAGGCGTTTCAGATCGATTTCGGTTTTGCCTGGCTGGATGCCCAGTTCAAGGACGCGATGCTGATCGATCCGAAAAACCCGGGCGCCGGTATTCAGAACCTGGACGGTTACCGGCTTCCCCGGGCGCCGGAGTTCAAGATTATCCTGGGCGCAGAATATCGCATCGAACTTGCCGGTGGCGACAGCATTACCCTCAGGGGCGACTGGGCTTGGAAAGACAAAGTCTATTTCTCCGCTTTTAATGTGGATGCACTCAAGCAGGATGCCTATCACTGGCTGAAAGCCCGGGCGACTTATGAAACCGCAGACGGTCAATGGAAGGTCTCCACCTATATCGACAATATTGCCGATGTGGCGGTAGCGACCAACGGCACCTTCAACGGAGACATTATTGACTCAACGGCCACAGGCAATCTGGCACCGCCGAGAACCTATGGTCTTGAAGTGAAATTTATCTACTGACGGCTGGACCGGTTTTCCGGTCCTGCCGGGGAACCGGCCTGAAATTGATATTAAAATTATCCGGTCGGAAGACAGAAGGAATGATCTGTACAGATTACCGATCGGCAGGAGACAAAAGATGAGCAAGACATTTGTGAAGGACATTTTGGTTAAAACAGAAGAACTGCCCTGGGTGGAAATGGTGGATGGTGTGGACTTCCGCCTGCTGCGAACCTGCAATATTACTGGTGCCTGGACGGTGTATTTCCGCTGCGCTGCAGGCAGCAGTTTCCCCCGTCACCAGCATTTTGGTGCCGGCGAATATCTGGTTACCAAGGGGCGTATGGTCTACCGGGCCGGTGAGGCTGCCGCCGGTGACTACGGGTATGAACCACTCGACGTGATCCATGAACTAACCAGTTTCCCGGAATATACGGAACTTTATTTCACCAATTTTGGTCCTGTGATTTTTATGGACGATGAGGGAAATGTGCAGTCAATACTGGACCATAATGCCGTCCGGGACCTCTATGAATCAAATACAGGAGCATAAAATGGGACGCTTGCAGGGTAAAATCGCACTTGTCACTGGCGCCGGACAAGGCATAGGAGAAGGCATTGCCCTGGCCATGGCTAAGGAAGGTGCGCTGGTCTATGTCGCCGACAAAAACGGTGCCACAGCTGCCCGGGCGGTGCAGAAAATTATTGATGCTTCCGGAGCGGCAGAAGCGATTACACTTGATGTGGCTGAAGAATCTGAGTGGGTGGTTCTTTCGGACAAGATAGCCAAAGATCATGGGCGTCTTGACGTCTTGGTTCATAACGCCGGTGTAGAGCTTGTCGGACCTATTGATGAAATTACCCTGGAAGGCTGGCGCTGGGTTCAGTCAGTCAATGTGGACGGTCCGTTTATGGGATCGAAGGCAATGTTAAATCTGCTTAGGGAAAGCGGGGGCAGAAATTCCAAAGGGGCCTCGATCATCAACATTTCTTCTATTGCCGGGATTATCGCCTTTGCCAACCAGATGGCTTACAATACTTCCAAGGGGGCGGTGCGGCAGATGACCAAAAGCCTGGCCATCGAATTTGCGGAGGCAGGTTTCAATATACGGGTCAATTCCATCCATCCGGGGTTTATCAGAACACCAATGTTGCAGGATGTGTTTGACACCTGGGCGGCAAAAGGTATCCGGGGTAATGACCCCAAAGTCATCGAGCAGGAATTCATTGATATGCAGCCGATCGGCCGTCTGGGCGAGCCGGAAGATATTGCCATGGGTGCTGTCTATCTGGCGTCTGACGAAGCAGGTTTTGTCACCGGCCTCGAACTGGTGATCGATGGCGGCTGGGTCTCGCGTTAGGGAGTGATCGTTTGATGAGTGGATATGAAAACCATTTGGCGTCCTGGCGCGCCTCGCCGGAAACATTCTGGAAACAGGCGGCGGAACAGCTCGACTGGGACATATTTCCGACCCGTATCCTGCAGCAAAATGACGACATCTATCGCTGGTTTGCAGACGGTCGTTTGAGCGCCTGTTATAACCTGATCGACCGGCATGTGGACGCGGGACGCGGCGAGCAGGCGGCACTGGTCTATGACAGCCCCATGACCGGGAGCGTGAAAAGTTATTCCTACAACGACCTTCTCGACGAGGTCTCTCGCCTGGCCGGAGCCTTCCAGCGCGCCGGGGTGGAGCAGGGCGACCGGGTGGTAATCTATATGCCGATGGTGCCGGAGGCCGTGTTCGCCATGCTCGCCTGCTGCCGGATCGGTGCGGTGCATTCGGTGGTATTCGGTGGCTTTGCCGCCCGCGAATTGGCCAAGCGTATAGATGATGCCACACCGAAGCTGGTGCTGTCCGCCTCCTGCGGGCTGGAGCCGGGCCGGGTCGTGGCCTACAAGCCTTTGCTGGAGGAAGCGCTGGACCTTTCCACTCACAAACCTGACCTGAGTGTGATCCTGCAGCGCCCCGAGCATGAAGCGGACCTGCAGGACGGTGACGCCGAATGGCAGGAGTTTGTCGAGGGCGCCGAACCCGCCGACTGTGTAGTCACCAAGGCTACTGACCCGCTTTATGTGCTTTATACTTCCGGCACCACCGGCGTGCCCAAGGGCGTGGTGCGGGATGTGGGCGGCTATCTGACCGCGCTCTCCTGGAGCATGAAACAGATTTACGGCATGGCGCCGGGTGAAGCCTATTGGGCGGCGTCCGACATCGGCTGGGTGGTGGGCCACAGCTATATCGTCTATGCCCCGCTGCTGGTCGGTTGCACCACTATCCTTTATGAAGGCAAGCCGATCGGCACGCCGGACCCAGGCGCTTTCTGGCGGGTGATCGAGGATCATAAAGTCAAGGTGCTGTTCACGGCGCCGACCGCGCTCCGGGCCATCAAGAAGGAAGATCCCACCGGATCCTATAAGGACAAATATGATCTTTCTTCACTACGGCATTTGTTCCTGGCCGGGGAACGGGCCGATCCGGACAGCCTGATCTGGGCCCATAAACTGCTGGGTGTGCCGGTGATTGACCACTGGTGGCAGACCGAGACCGGCTGGCCGGCAATTGGCAACTTTGCCGGGGCGGGCCTGAAGCCGGTCAAGCCGGGCAGCGCCGGCCTGCTGGTGCCGGGCTATGACTTCCATGTGCTGAACGAGGACCATGAGGAACTATCCGCGGGACAGATCGGCGACCTGGCAATCAAGCTGCCGCTGCCGCCGGGCTGCCTGCCGACCCTGTGGCATAATGAGGAGGGATTCAAGAAATCCTATCTCACCCAGCATCCGGGCTACTACAGCACCGGCGATGCGGGTTTCATCGATGAGGACGGCTATATTTCGATCATGAGCCGCACCGACGACTTGATTAATGTGGCGGGACACCGGCTCTCGACCGGGGCCATGGAAGAAGTGATCAGCAACCATCCCAAGGTGGCGGAATGTGCCGTGATCGGGGTCAATGACGCGATCAAGGGCGCCCTGCCGGTGGCCTTCGTGGTGTTGTTTGCCGATGCAGAGGAGGACGCGGCGTCAATCGGCAAGGAACTTATCGCCAGTGTGCGGCATGAAATCGGGCCGGTGGCGGCGCTCAAGCATGTGATTGCGGTTGCACGCCTGCCCAAGACCCGTTCCGGCAAGATCCTTCGCGGCACCATGCGCTCCATGGCCAATGGCGAGGAGTTCACCCCGCCCGCGACCATCGATGATCCGGCGATCCTGGATGAAATAAGGGACTATTTAAGCAACGAAGGCTATCCGCAGTAGCCGTAATATGGAGGTCGCAATGAAACCAGACGCGAGCGTCCAGAAATGGATGTATGAAACCATGGTGAAAAGCCGCCAGTTCGAGGAAAAGACGGCAGCGGTTTACCTGGAGGGCAAGCAACCCCTGTTTAATATGGCAAACGGCCCAATCCCCGGGGAAATGCACCTGTCCAATGGTCAGGAGCCGGTGGCGGTCGGGGTCTGTGCTCACCTGAGGCCGGAGGATGCGGTGACCGCTACCCATCGGCCTCATCATATTGCCATTGCCAAGGGAGTGAATTTCCAGGCCATGACAGATGAGATTTTCGGCAAAAAAAGCGGTCTTTCCGGCGGACGTGGTGGTCATATGCACCTGTTTGATGCCGCAGTTAATTTTGTCTGCAGCGGTATTATCGCTGAGGGTATGGGGCCAGCTGTAGGAGTGGCACTAGCCCGACAGATGCGGGATGAAGAAGGCATAGCGGTAGCATTTATAGGAGAGGGAGCTGCCAACCAGGGCGCATTCCATGAAGCCATGAACCTGGCGGCGGTGTGGAAGCTGCCGTTCGTCTGTGTCATCGAAGACAATAGTTGGGGCATTTCTGTAGCCAAGCGGGATGCCACATCGGTGCCGCGAAATGATGTCAGAGCAGCAGGTTACGGTATTCCCGGAGAATATGTGGAAGGCAATGATCCACTGAAAATCTACGAAGCGGCGGGACGGGCCATTGCCCGGGCTCGGGCCGGAGAAGGGCCCAGCTTGCTGGAAGTGGAAACCTATCGCCTGGCCGGGCATTTCATGGGCGATGCCGAAGAATACCGGACCGCTGAAGAGAAGAAGAGTCTCGAGGCTAATGATCCGATTCCGAAGATGCGCGCTCGCCTGATTGAGGAGGCTATTATAACTGCCGAGGCGGCCGACGATATCGGAATAAGGATGATGGCGGAGGTGCAGGAGGCTTTCGGTCGTGCCGCATCAGCGCGTTATCCAGCGCCCGAAGAAGCTCTGGAAAAAGTATTTGTGTGAGGCATGACATGACCAATGAAAACAGGAAAAAACGGAAACTCACCATCGCCAAGGCTATGAGCGAAGCCCTGGCTCAGGAAATGCGCCGGGACAAAAATGTCTTTGTCATGGGTGAGGATGTTGGTGCGCTCGGCGGTGTGTTTGGTACCACCCAGGGACTGCTTGACGAGTTTGGCAAAAACAGGGTGCGGGACACCCCGATCTCCGAGACTGCCTTTATCGGCGCGGCGGTCGGCGCCGCGACCATGGGTATGCGTCCGGTAGTGGAATTGATGTTCGTGGATTTTTTCGGGGTCTGCATGGATGCCATCTATAACCTGGCCGCCAAAAACGCCTATTTCTCCGGTGGACATCAGCCTGCACCGATGGTTTTGATGACATCGGTCGGTGGCGGGTATAGCGATGCTGGCCAGCATAGCCAGTGCCTGTATGGTACTTTTGCTCATCTGCCGGGCATGAAGGTGGTCATTCCCTCCAACGCCTATGATGCCAAGGGGCTGATGGTCTCCGCGATCCGTGACAATAACCCGGTGATTTTCATGTTCCACAAGAACCTGCAGGGCATGGGCTGGCTCGGTACGGTTAAGGGCTCCATCGTGGATGTGCCCGAAGATAGCTACACCGTACCGCTGGGCAAGGCCGAGATCGTCCGTGAGGGCGAAGATGTCACCCTTGTGGGGCTTGGCGCGACGGTCCATCAGGCGCTGGATGCTGCCGGGGAACTGGAAAAAGACGGCGTCAGCGCCGAGGTGATTGATCTCAGGTCGCTGGTGCCGCTGGACCGGGAAACCGTTCTGAATTCTGTGAAAAAGACCGGACGATTGGTGGTGGTGGATGACGACTACCAGAGCTACGGAGTGAGCGGGGAAATCATCGCCACAGTGGTGGAGCAGGGAGTGGACTTTATAAAGGCGGCGCCAAAACGGGTGGCTTATCCGGATGTTCCGGTGCCCTTCAGCCGCCCGATGGAACAACATTGCCTGCCTAATGCGAGCAAGATTCGCGCGGCGGCCCAGGCGTGTTTTTAGTAAGGAAGAGTGAAAGAAATGTCAGAAATCAAGATTGATGAGGACCTGTGGGACGAGGATACGGAAGGTGTGATCACGGCCTGGTTGTTTGATGACGGCGACAGCGTTTCCGCCGGTGATGTGGTGGCGGAGGTCATGGTGGAAAAGATCCAGCATGAAGTGGAAGCACCGGCGGGGGGCACACTGTCCATCAAGGTGGCGGCCGAGGAGGCGGTCAACAAGGGTGACGTGATCGGGGAGCTTTCCTGATATGCCGGAGGACAGGACATCCCGTCTGGGTGGCATGAGGGCGATGATCGCTGACAAGATGCAGGAGAGCCTGCAGACCTCGGCCCAGCTTAGCTATCATTGTGAGTGCAATGCCGGGGTTCTTGTTGCCGCCCGGGCAAGATTGAAGGAGGCGGGCAGTTCGGTCTCCATCGAAGACCTTCTCATCAAAGCGGTCAGCGATACCCTGACGGAAATGCCCATGTTCAATGCCCGTATCGAGGGTAAGGAACTGACTCTGGTCGGTAGTCATCATATCAGCGTGGCCATCTCCCTGCCAAACGGATTGATGGCGCCGACTATTTTTGATGTGCAGGACAAAAGTCTCGAGGACATCTGCGCGGCCCGCAAGGGTCTGATCGAGAGGGCCCGCAACGGCAAACTCACGGTCAGGGAGATGACCGGCGGTAGTTTTACCGTCAGCAATCTGGGGCTGCGCCGCATTCACTATTTCACGCCGATCCTGAACCGGCCGCAGGTTGCCATTCTCGGGATCGGGCAGGTGAAACGCAAGCCCGTGGTGCTGGGCAATGGCGATATAGCCTCGCAACCGATGATGGGATTATCCCTGACCACGGATCATCGCATCGTTGACGGCGATCCTTCCGGGCAGTTTCTGACAAAATTGTCGGAGAGTATTGAAAAGGCTGATTTGCGTGATAACGCTCAGTCAAAAGTGCGCAAATAGTGCGCACTTTTCCCATAACCCGCTATAAAATATAATGCCTGTAGTGCCTCTCGGTCGCAACAATATTATATTTCGGGAACTGCCGGATTTTCCTAAAACCCAGAATATAGTAGAACTCTATGGTGATAAAGCTCGGTTTCTACTCATAATGCAAGGCTTCCCGGAGGGCAGCATTAATTTCATCCCAGTCATTCAGATTGTTGGCAGGAATAAGCTGGGTCAGGTATACGACAACCACACCATCCAGAGGTCTGACATAATAGAAGGAATGATAGGCACCGCCCCAGCCGAACTCAACCACCTGACCTTTTGTATCTGTGTCCTTGCTGGTTGTTAACCGAAACCCGTATCCGAAACCATCGTAGCTTTTTGTATCAATGTAGGGGATCTGGTTCCTGGTCATCGTTGCCACGCTTTCGGGAGTCAAGATTGTCACTCCTTTCAAAGTACCTTTGCCCAGAAGCATATTTAACAGTTTGCCATAATCGCTTGCCGTGGAGACAAGGCCCGCCCCACCTGAAAAAGCTTTCCGGGGGCCCGTAATATAGTGACCTTGGCTTTCTCTGAAATTGGCCGCATTTGCCGGGAGAGGGGCACGCATAATGGTAGTTTCGGTGGCCCCATATACTGCGGCAAGCCTGCTGGCTTTATTTTTGGGAACATAAAAGAACGTATCCGTCATGTTTAGTAGGCCTGTGATTTCTGTGGCGAAAAACTCCTGCAGGCTTTTTCCTGAAACAATCTCGACGATGGCCCCCAAAATATCGGTGTTATATCCATAGACAAAAGCCTCTCCAGGTTGTTTTGGAAAAGGAAGGGTTGTGATGGGCGCCAGTGCCTCCTGGATGGTTTGGTTCCTGTCGGCAAAATACCAGCCTGACAAACCGGCCTCGGCCCACTCGGACTTATCCGGTCCCCAGCCATAACCTATGCCCGCGGAATGGGTGAGAAGGTCGTGAAGCGTGATCTCGCGCTTTGCAGGGACACTCTCGTATGATCCGTCTGCTTTTTCAGTAAGCACCTTTGTCTTTGTAAAAGAGGGAATATATTTTGATACGGGATCATCGAATTCTATCAATCCACGCTCATGTAAAATCATTATGGCGATAGAGGTGAGGGCCTTTGTCTGGGATGCAATCCTGAACAGGCTGTCTTCTTTCATTTCTACCCCGGTTTCCCTGTCCTGCATCCCGGCGGCATAATGCAGGACGGTTTTACCGTCTTTCGTGACAAGAATAACACCACCGGCTAGTTTGCCTTTTGCAATATAATCGTCAAGAGTTCTTTTGGCGGCGGAAAAATCATGTTCCTGAACCGCGGCGGCATTTGCAAAAGAGAAAATGGAATGAGCGAAAATAATAAAAAGATGCAGAATAAGTGCAGCTCGTATCATTGAAACATATTGTGTCATTGTGAATATCACTGTGCCGGGGGCAGCATATCGATCGAAGTTAATTTTACTGCCGATAAAGGAGATTGTTTTGTGTAACTGTATTTTGAACGGAAAGATGTCCGCAAGAAAAAAGAGCGGCCGGTAAGGGCCGCTCCAAGTCAAATGGGAGTGCCTTTTCAGAGGCATCAGAAATTACGTCGTAACGTCACACCAAGTTCCCTTGGCCTTGCTACAGAACCCTGTTCGCGCCCAAAGGCGCCGACCAGACTGAGTTTGCCCTGGAAATAGGCAATATTGCTCAGGTTGCGCCCGTAAACGGAAACTTCCCAGTCCTCGTCGGCGGACCGCCAGGTAATATTGCCGTTCACAGTGGCATATGGCGCCTGACCGTTAATGTCGCTATATGTGGCACCCTCTGTTGATGCCAGGAAGAAGATCCTTGACTGGTAACGAACATCAACACGCGGGGTCAACGTACCGGATTGGCCAAGGTCAATCGTATAGTCGGCACCTATTGAAGCCGTCCATGTTGGTGTGCGGGGCGCAAGGCAGGGTTTGCCATTGGTGTAGGTCTGGCAGAAGCCTGCACCGCCATCGTCTTCCAGCGTATAGTCAATCCAGCCGACAGAACCGTCGATATGCATGTTGCTGGTCAGTTCCGCATTCATTTCCAGTTCCAAACCAAAGAAATGAGACTGTGCGGTATTGAGAGCCCGGAACCAGTTTGCGCCGCTCGGGTTGTCCGGGTCGTCGGCAGCAAACTGTTTGAACTGCACCATGTCTTTATATTTGCTGTAGAAACCGGCCAGGTTCAGTCTCAATCGTCCGTCAAGCCATTGGCTCTTCATACCGACTTCAAAGTTGTCGACAGTCTCAGGATCAAAAGCTGCCACCTGCAGTGCATTTGCAGGACGAGGGCTGTAGCCACCTCCTCGGAAACCGCGGGAATAGAGGGCGTATGTCATAACGTCAGGTGTTACTTGGTAGTTGAGGCTGAGCATGGGCGTAACCCGCTCTGCACCGATTGACAGTTGGGCGTTATCGATTGCATATGTCCCAGTGAGGAAGTTGTATCGGTCGATCGCAATATCTTTACTGTCATGTGTATAACGTGCGCCACCGGTTACAGAGAAGTCCTCGGTGACTTGATAGATACCATGGAAGAAGAGTGCCCAACTTTTCACTTTCTGGCTGTCTACGGCATCCTGTGCGGTGATGAGGCCAGGATACAAAATACCCCATCCCTCGTTTGTGTCATCCGCCCAGTAGTAAAAACCGCCGACTGTCCAGTCAAGTGCACCGGTCGTGCCGCTCAGGCGAACTTCCTGGGTGAACTGTTTATGTGTGGTTTCATCGTAGGTGAAGTTGTTCGGTAAAGGGGATCCATCGGAATCCCGGCCGAAGGCATTGAAGAAGCGACGATAGGAGGTTGTCGCACTCAGATTCATGTCATCTGCGATATCCCAGTCGATCGTTGCTGCAACACCCCAATGATCGAGGTTATTGATATTCGGTACGGTACGACCTGAAATCGGGTCCGTTCCATAACGATGGTAACTTGTATAAGGGCTGTCGGTGACGAAGCGACTGTCAAGCGATGAACCATAGAGGGGCTCGGTTACCAGCGCAGCCCATGCATCGTTGAGGCCATTGTCTGCGAGTATAGTATATTTATCGGACGGTCCTTTCTGTCGCTGTCGTGTGTAGTCACCACTGAGCAGAATTTCCACGTCGTCGCTGGCTATATAACGAAGAGCAAGCCGGCCAGACTGTACATTTTCATCGCCGAGTGTATCGACAACACAGTTGTCACCAGTTGCTGTGGAGCCAAGATCGGCAGGCAGAATGCCGGGCAACAGAAAGCTGCTGCTTGTGCCTGCACCAAGGCTTCCGGCACCGTTCACGCATTCATAGTCGAGGATGTCATGATAGCCATCAGCGGTTTTGCTTGCGGCCGAAATCCGCGCAAACAACTTGTCCGGGGAGAGGGCTACATCGAATGAACCCTTGAGATCCATACGATTGTCGCTACCAATTCTGGCTTCAACAAATCCTTCGCCGGAGCCTTCCGGTTTTCTGGAGATCAGGTTGATGGCGCCACCCACGGCGTTCTTTCCGGAAAGAGTGCCCTGCGGTCCGCGCAATACTTCGACACGGTCCAGATCCAGGAGATCAAGAAACGCTCCCTGTGGCCGGCCAAGATAAACACCGTCAAGATAAATGGGGACGGCGGGTTCATAGGAGAGGGAAACATCACCCAAGCCAACACCACGAATGAACGCCGCTGCTGTTGCGCCGAAACCTGCACCCAGAGGCTGGATCACCGCATTGGGCACGGTGTTTCCGATATCAACAGCATTTGTCATGCCTCGGGCTCTGAGCCCGTCACCCGTGACTGCTGTAATCGACAGTGGTGTTTTCTGCAGATTTCCCTCGCGGAACTGCGCGGTAACCACAATCTCTTCAAGTGTCATTGTATTTTCAGCATCTGCCGAGGATTGACTTTCCTGTGCGAGTGCTTGGTTCGCGGCAATCGAAAGGATCACCAGCGATGTTGAACTCAGAAAACGGTGTAACTTCTCCGTTATCATGATAATTCTCTCCCTTGTTAGAACTAGAAGCTTTCCTATAGATGATATTCAGATGTGTTTATGCCCTGTTGCAGGGAATCCCTGCTTCCCTTCCGGTTTTTGTACCGGTTAAGAGGAATTTACCGCTAACGTAATCCAAAAGTCAATAGCAAACTATCAATTATTTGCGTGAGGTGTTAGGATTCTATTTAGTTCAGTGTTCTTAGGGCGGAAGAGGTATGGGACAAGGGGGTTGTATATAATATATTGATATAAAAGGATAAAAAATAATATTTGTTCCTGGGAGTTCCAGTATTTCCTGAAGGTCGAGGTCTGGTGTAATTGATATTTTTAAGGAAATTCAAAGAAGTGTGGGTATTTTTGAAGATAGTAAGCTACTCATGGAGTGGGGGCTCGGCAAGTGCTGGTTGCAGTGAAAAAATATTGGAGCAGAGTAGCTTCTCGCCGGCTGTTTTCTTGTGTTAGCGTCCATTGTGACCTCGTCTTGGTGTTGGGAATTATGTTTGACTGGGGCAGGTGATTGTCATGAAAAATCTCAAAATTCTTCTTGCAATAGCCTCTAATAAGATTAGCATGCTAATTAATATTTAGGCAAGCATCTGGGTGTGATGCCGTCATATTTATGTCGTCTGAAGGCATGTCCGGACTTGTACGAAATTGCATCGACTGTAATTGGAGGTAAATGATGAGTAAACTTCGCAGCCTGGCTGCCAATTCCGCTGTACGCCGTGCGCACTGGAAAGCTTTGGGCCTGAGTGACGCGGATCTGGAGAAACCCAAGATTGCTGTAGTAAATTCTTCTTCGGAACTCGCTGTATGCTTTGCGCACCTTGATGGTGTGGCAAAGGTGGTCAAGGAGGCCATCAGGGAGGCGGGCGGTATTCCTTTCGAGGTTCGTACAACCGCGCCGTCCGATTTTATAACCGGGGCGGGAAAACAGGCCTCGTTCATCCTCGCAGCTCGTGATCTTGTTACCAATGATATTGAAGCGCAGGTTGATGCCGCACAACTTGACGGCATGGTATGCCTTACTTCCTGCGACAAAACACCACCCGGGCATTTGATGGCCGCAGCTCGCATGGATATTCCGACCATATTGGTGATCGGTGGTTATCAGGCGTCAGGAATGATCGGTGGAGAACATGTTGATATTGAAGATCTGTTTTCGAGTTCGGTTGCCGAGCGATTTGGTGGAACTGCAAAGCATAAAATGTCGGATCTTGTTGAGCAGGCTGTGCGCGGTCCGGGCGTTTGTGCCGGTATGGCGACAGCCAATACCATGCACTGCGTGGTGGAAGCTCTCGGTATGTGTCTGCCGGGATCTGCGCCGGTCCGGGCGAACAGCGACAAGATGTTTGATTCAGCTCGGCGCTCAGGACGCCGGATCGTAGAGATGGTGCAGGAAGACCTGAGGCCAAGTCAAATTCTGACGGAAAAGGCATTTCGAAATGCCGCGGCGATGGTTCTGGCGGTTGCGGGTTCGATTAACGCGATCAAGCACCTGCAGGCGACAGCAATCGAGGGTGGTTATGACATTGATGTATTCCGGATATGGGAAGAAATGGGTCGAAGAACCCCTGTTCTAACTGCGGTGCGCCCGAACGGGTCAGTGCGGATTGAGCAATTCGAGGATGCTGGTGGGGCGTCAGGCGTGCTTAAGCAACTCGACGGGATTGTTGACTGCGCGGCTGTGACCTGTACCGGCAGAACAATGGGGGATGTGCTCTCGCAAATGCCTGAGGCGGATGCTAAAGTTATCCATTCTTTTGATGCGCCGGTATCTCCAGGGCCTTCAATCGCTATTCTTAAGGGGTCGCTTGCGCCGGAAAGTTCCATTGTCAAGCTCGGCATCAGAGACGGTAGCCGGAGTGAATATTTTGACGGTCCCGCGAAAGTCTATACAGATAGCGACCTTGCCATGGATGACCTTGCCAATGGCAGGATTAAGAAAGGTGAAGTGTTGGTGCTCCGAGGCCAGGGACTGAAGGGCGGACCCGCCATGGGTGGTGGTGCCTCGGCCGTCCTGTTTGCAATTGATGCGGCGGGGCTGGCAAAGGATGTTGCTTTTGTCACAGATTGCCAGCTCTCCGGGCTTTGTCTCAAGGGACTGACTGTAGCAGAAGTGTCACCGGAGGCAGTCGCAGGAGGTCCCATCGGTAAAGTGCAGAACGGTGATCGGATTGTGATCGATGTTGAGAAGCGATTGCTTCAGCTCGATGTTCCTGATGCAGAACTTTCCGAACGAGCCTCCACGTCTGGTAAATACGATATTCCGGCGGATGGATATCTCGGGATGTACAGGCGGGATGTTCAGCCAATGTCAACAGGTGGTGTGTTACTTGATCTGGATGCGGAGGACTGAATTTTCCCGCGAAAGCAGAACGCTTTGGGGGGTGAGGCAATTAAAGATGGCTCACCCCTGCGATCATTCCGGAAGGTCAGCAGGAGGCTTTTTCCAGATTTCGACCAGGCCGTCGCTTCCATTAACTCGGACATGGTCACCGGTTTCAATGAAGGAATAGGGATCTTCTTCGAAATCGGTTACGGTCGGAACATGCATGACAACAGCCCCGAGGGCCGCTTTTGCTGTCATGTCTGTAAAGAGCATAGCGGCCGGCGCTACACCTGCAAGTTTTGCCATATGGAACATCGCTGACCAGCCGGAAGAACCCTTGGCGCCACGGAACAATAGTATTTTATTTGCGAAGCACTGCCCGACCAGTTCATGGCGGGTTTCAATGATCTTGCCTTCCATCGGACTTATGCCACCCCAGCCGGAAATGGTCTCCTTTGTTACCATCGCTTTGCCTTCGGCGACGCCCGGGACGACGCCGCGACCACGAATGACAATTGGGGAATTCATGCTCTTTTTTCCAACAGCTGTCATGACAGCTCTCCTTCCCATTTGCCGCTGACGGCAGCATTAATGCAGTCGGTTGTCGTGCCGTACCAGGCCTCTACGCCCATAAAAGCTGGCAGGTAATGTGTTTGCTTGGCGCTGTCCAGTGCCACCACTTTGGTGTCGGGCGGGATAATCTGACTGATGGCAGAACAGGTATCCGTCATCAGCATGCCGCCGGCACCTTGAATAATATCGGTAAAACCCCTGGCATCCGCCTGAAGTTTGACAAAACGCGACGTAAACATCCACAAGGCGGTATTTTCATGAATCTTGCGTCCGACAAGCAGGCGCGCTACTTCCTCAATTTGTTCTAGGGCAGCATGCGGACATCCCAGCATGACAAAATCCACATCCCGGGATTTGCCGCGGATATTTAGGTTCTCATATGTTTTTCTGCGTTCTTCCGGCCCATAATATATATGGCTGAGCGGGGTAAGTCCGCCAAAGGCTTTTTCTGCGGTGGGTGCTTCCGGTGTGATGCCGACCATGTGATACATTTCGACCCCGCCGGAGGAAGCAGCAGCAGCACCAAAATGTTTGTGACGCGTGAGATCCGCGTTTTTAAGGTCACCTTCTATGACCGGGATAGTTTCCTGCACAATTTCACCGATAAAATAACCAAGCATGCCCCATTCGAAAATGGAATCCACGGGGACATCCACTTTTATATGATGGTGCCCACGGCGATTGGCATCGGTATGAAGGCCCCAGTCTGGGATACGGTGTGTAATCATGGCAGCGCTTGTGGATTCACGTCCTTCTGTATTGGTTCGGCTACCGAGGACGGAATTGCAATAGACAACGGCGGAACTCTCCATCCAGGCGCAATGTTCCCCAAACTTCGGTTCGTTTCCGGCAATATAGGGGGTGCAGGTCTTGAGGTTTCGGATATCGAGTGCAGTGACATTTTTTTCGTCGCTGACGAAATTGTCATGAAGGGCGTCGCTGAATCCCTGTTCCCGCCAGAGCTCGGGGTCCATGCCGCCCTGCAGGTGGCAGGAATTGCCTGTCATTTTTGGCAGATCGAACACCTCGTCTGAATCAAGATCAAAGCGGCAGAAAACAGCGCGATAGTCACCGCCATCTGCTTCAAACTGGTGCTTGAGCCAAGGATTTGAGGTGCCGGGTACACCGGCGACATTGTAGGTCTCGACAAAACGCTCTGCGCCCAGGGCATTGGCATAGCGCACCAGGAGATCCATGGCTTTTTCCGCTGCTTTACCACGTTTGCCGGAGAGCATGTCTTCTTCTTCTGGAGTCAGTTTCAGCATCACAACCTCACTCAGTTTTAAGCAAAATTTCCTGATTGTTGGTCTCCCGCAATTCACGGGTAACCAGGCCGATACCTATGGCGCACAAGGCAAGGATGGCCGGGCAGATTGCCAATAAGGAAAAGATATGGACCACCGGCAAGGCGCTGGCAAGGAATAGCCCGCCCAGAAGCGGACCTGCGATACCTCCGAATTTGGCGATGGAGGTTGCCCAGCCTGCGCCGTTGGCCCGAATGGCACTTGGGTAAAAAACTCCGGCGATACTCAGAATGCCGTAATGGCCGCCGGCTACAAGGGCGGTGGCAATAACATTGATGATCAGGAATGATGATTGCGCCATGGGAACAAGTCCAAGAACCAAAAGGATCGGGATCGCAATCAATGGAAACACGGCTACCGAGAACGGTCCTTTCTTGTCCGTAAATCGCATGAGAGACAAGCCGGCCACTGCACCAAGAACGCTAGAAATTGACGAAGCCCAAGCTGCTGTCTGGCGACCTACATCAATTTGCTCGAGTACAATAGGTCCCCAACTGGCGATCAGGTAAATCGCAAGAGTACTGGCAATATAGCCAATCCACAGAATTGGCGTCAACAGGGCCAGACGTCCTTCAAAAAGCTGCCGAATATGGAACCTGGTCGTGTAAACCGGTTCATCGCTGAGAATGAAAACAGGAACTTTGGGAAGCTCAATTTGCGGCTCCAGTTTTTTCAGAGTCTTAACAACCAGGTCCGGTCTTAAATTTCTTGAGACGAGAAAACGGACAGATTCGGGCAGGTTGAACAACAGAAGGGCCGCACAGACAATTGTTCCAAGCCCCCCTGCAACAAAGACACTCCCCCATCCGAAACCGGGGGCAAGCATATTTGTCAAAGGGCCGGCGAGGGCGGTTCCCAATGAATATCCCATCATAATAATGGTGATAGTGGTTGAACGCAGACGTTTCGGGACATATTCGATATTGAGTGCCCAGGCGAGTGGCAGCATACCACCAATGGCGAAGCCATCCAGAAACCGTATAGCAACCAGCTCAGGGTAGCTTGAGACGAAAGCTGTTACTGTAGTCAGAATACCGAAAATAAATGCGGAAATAATGACTGTAATACGTCGTCCGATGCGATCACCCAGGTAGGCGAAAAAGAATCCCCCCAGCATCATACCCAGAAGCCCGGAACTGAATACATTGCCCAGCATAGCTTTGGTCAGGTCCAGGTCCTCTGCAATATAGGGCGCAGTATAGGAGATCATCATCATGTCGAGGCCGTCAAAGATGGTGATCAGCCAGGACAGCAGGATTAACCGGTAGTTGAAGCCGTTGAATTTACGCGCATCAATAAGAGCGGCGATATCAAAACTGTTAGGGGAGTTTTCATTGGTGGAAGTGATGTCGGCACTCATGATCAGTCCTCCAGATTGTGACGGATTCGTTCCTGCAACCGGGCAATATCAATTTGATGCACGCTGCCCGAGCCGGCGATGTCAAGCGCATGTGCTGCTGCCGCCCCCATGGCGATGCAGGGCCCCATAACCCTAACTGACGATAGGGCGGTTGAGTCGCCGTCGATGCAGCGACCCACGGCCACAAGGTTGTCTGCGTCAGCGACAGTCAAAGAGCCCAGAGGAATTGTATGTATATGGTTTTCATCAAAGGTCTCCCAAACATATCCCTCCCGGTTATGGTGTTGCTCGAGCGGCCATGAGCATCTTGCAATGGCATCGTCGAATTTGGTTGCAGCGCGTACCTCATCCACAGTCAGGTGATGGGTGCCGACAATCCAGCGGGTCTGGCGGATCCCTGGCAGACCGTAGGTCCTGACACGGGCGTTGCCAAATGCTTCCGGAAATTCATTCTTTAGGAAAACAAGTGTACGGTCTGCCTGCTCCTTGCCTTCTATTTGTTTTATAGCAGCATCAAATGGATCAAGCGGTGTCTCGATATGCGTCATGTTTACCATAGCGACATTGCGTCCGGGGAAGCTGGCGGCAAAACCGTCACGGCGCATCATGCCGTAGTCCTGTCCCTTTTCATAGATGCGGGCGGCCATTTCGTCCCAGCTGGGGCGCTTGTCATCAACAAAGTCCTCGATGATCAGCATTTGCGACCCGTACACCTGCCCATTTTTATGAACTCTGCAATCAAAACCGGCTTGCCAGGTCAGGGCGGCGTCTCCCGTGGCGTCAATAAAACCCTGGGCGGAAAGGCGGATATCGCCGTAGCGCGTGGAGATATCCAGTGATTTGATGCGACGTCCATCACTGGTCACGTCGCGTATGATGGCGCCGGTGAGGGGGGTGATGCCTGCTTCAAGAATTTTACGTTCAACCCAGCGCCCGAGGGCGACTTCATTATACATGGCTATTTTCATGATGCCGCCGGTGACAACGTGCAGGTCACCGGCGGCGCCCAGATCACTCAATAACTCATCGGCAATACCGCGTGTGAGCTGCCGGCCGTTCTTGCCCGGTGAATACAGGCCGCAGAACATTCCAATAATGGAATTTACCGCTTGGCCTCCAAGGGACGGCAGCCCATCCACCAGTGCCACCTTCTGTCCAGCCCTGGCAGCTTCAATTGCGGCAGACATGCCTGATGCACCTGATCCGACAACGCAAATATCGAACTCCCGTTCTTTAATGCCAGACGTGCGGTCTCGTTTGACAATTCTGGTTTCCGGATCGAACGGGCGGTCAAGTGCCATGGGCTTTCTCCTTAAACCCGCTTGTTCGACAGGAATCGAAACGGGTCTCTCCAAATTATTAGTGGTCTGATGACCAAGGTGAGACCCGTTAATATCAAATAATTAGCAAGCTATCAATATAAATCATTATCTATTAGCGTTCTTGATATATTTTGCTATTCAGAATTGTTGCCTTCTACTTCCTTGATTTTATCCAGTCTGCGGGCGATACGCATCAGGAGTAAGGTGCCTTGTTCAATCTCACGAAGGGGGATTTCGTGGAGAATTTGCATTCGGAAACTGTCAGTTAACTCCTTGAGTTCATTAACAACTTCCAATCCTTTTTTGGTAATTTTATTGATAACAAGCCGCTTGTCGTTCTTGTCTGGAATGCGCTCGATCAGGCCGTCTTTTGCCAGTTTATCCAGCATTCGAACCATTGTAGGTGCTTCAATGCTGATCATTTTGGCCAGTTCACGCTGTGATATGTTGCTATTGGAAAATGACAGAACGAATAATGTCTCCCAACGTGCCTGGCTTTGATCAATTGATCTCAGCTTTTCATCAAGGTGTTTGCGCCATTTTCTGGAGGAAAAGACCATTGCGCGGGTGAATTTGAACAGTATGTCGTCGATGGATCCGTCTACATAGTATTTGTTGTAGTTATCCCTTTCAAATTTCAGAAGCTCTGACTTAAGCTCTTCTGAAACACTGTCTTCTTCATTGTTGAGAGCAGGGGAGTGTTCGTTATTCATTCGGTGTTTCCCTTAATTCGACCACAGTGTCTGGATGTTGCCCTGAACCAGGTATTCCTTTTTTGATTTTACCATGTTTGGTGGGCATATCTTGGTCAACATTAGCATGATTTCGATCGATTTTGCAAAATTAGAGTGAATATGTTGCCGGTTGTATTGTCGAATACTGAGTGTTTATACATGGGAAATTTATATAAGCATCAGAAATATAATAATAATTACGTTTTCTTATATAGTGATTCTGCACCCTGAACTAGAATTTTTTTGAAATTTTCTATGCAAGACCATCTTGACAATAGGTAAAAAAGGATAGCATGCTAATAATAAGTTGATTTGGGCATAAGTGAGTGGAGTCTGAAACGGTCTGGTTTCAGGCTGCCAGTGGTTTTGTTCGGTGGAGAAGCCCGTATGACCCGGAAGAGCCTGGTTGATGGAGGTTTTTAGTGGAGAAATCACAATGATGGAAAACAACAAAAAGCAGGCTATAACTGCGAAAATGGCACTTGCTTCGTTCCGGGTGTGCTGTCTATTGGGCATTCTGGCCTTCGGGATATCGTCGTATGCCGCGGAAGATCTTGCGGGGCAGGTTGATCAGGCCCGGCTTGAGCAGGCAGAAACGGATGTTGACAACTGGCTTACCTATGGCAGGACCTGGGCGGAACAGCGTTATTCACCGCTTGATCAGATCAATAGCGACAATATTTCGAATCTTTCATTGGCCTGGGCTTTTGAACTGGATACAAATCGTGGTCAGGAAGCAACGCCTATTGTTGTTGACGGTGTTATGTATTTTTCCACAGCCTGGTCCAAGGTGGTGGCTCTCGATGCGGCAACTGGTCGTTTACTGTGGCAATATGATCCGGAAGTTGACGGTGCAAAAGCCGTTCATGCCTGTTGTGACGTTGTGAACCGGGGAGTGGCTGTCTGGAAAGGGAGGGTGTTCGTTGGTACAATCGACGGACGACTGATTGCTGTTGATGCGAAGACTGGCAAGGAGATCTGGGATGTCGTCACCGTTGACCAGTCCAAACCCTATACCATCACCATGGCGCCGCGGGTGGTAAAAGATAAAGTGATTATCGGTAATTCCGGCGCTGAACTGGGGGTGCGTGGGTATGTGTCAGCCTATGATACCGGAACCGGCGAACTGGTGTGGCGCTTTTATACGGTACCAGGTAATCCCGCTGACGGGCCGGACGGCGCAGCTTCGGACGACGTTCTGGCCCGGCTTGCCGCGCCAACATGGTATGGTGAGTGGTGGAAGCTCGGCGGTGGCGGCACCGTCTGGGATTCTGTTGTTTACGATGCGGAGTTTGACCAGCTTATTATAGGCATTGGCAACGGTTCGCCGTGGAATCATCAATATCGTTCGGAAGGCAAGGGAGACAATTTGTTTCTTTCCTCCATCCTCGCCGTGAATCCGGATACCGGCGCCTATAAATGGCATTATCAGGCGAACCCGGGTGAAAGCTGGGATTTTACGAACACTCAGCAGATCACGCTTGCTGACCTGACAATTGATGGCGTACCACGGAAAGTGCTGATGCAGGCCCCCAAAAACGGCTTCTTTTATGTCTTGGACCGTTCCAATGGTAAATTGATTTCGGCTGAACCCTATGTCTACCAGAACTGGGCCAAGCGGATTGACAAGAAGACCGGTCGTCCGGTCGAACGCCCCGAAGCGCGTTACAAGGACAAACCCTTTCTCGGTCAGCCATCAGGAATTGGTGCTCATGCCTGGATGCCGATGAGCTACAGCCCGGACACCGGACTTGTCTATATCCCGGCCATGACGTTTCCTCTGGCTTATGCACACAATGACAATTTTGTGGTTCATGAAGGCCGGTGGAATACGGGCGTGAATTTCCTGGACCCGCCGGAAATGCCGGGACTGCCGAAAGATCTGGCTGCACGGAAGAAAGCCGTTGCCGCCATGCGCAAGGGGGAACTGATTGCGTGGGATCCCATTAAACAGGAGGCGCGCTGGAAGGTGCGGCGGGGGTGGCCGTGGAATGGCGGTACTCTTGCAACAGGCGGAAATCTTGTTTTTCAGGGGACGGCTCATGGCCATTTTGAGGCATATACCGCAGACAGGGGTGAGAAGATTTGGTCGTTTCAGACGCACCGAGGTATCGTGGCCGGCCCGATAGGCTACCGGGTTAATGGAGAGCAGTATATTGCCGTGTTGGCAGGATATGGTGGTTCAATGGGCATGGCGACCCGTACGCCGTTTGAGAAACGCAAGATGCCAAACGGCATAATGGTGGCATTCAAGCTTGGCGGTGAAGCCGACATGCCGGACTATACACCCGAGCTGCTTGATCCGCCTGCGCCCTCCGACGAGTCATTTACCGATGCTCAGCGAGAAGCCGGCAGGAAAGAATATATGCAGTTTTGTGCCATTTGCCATACCGGACCAGTAAACCCGGACCTGCGTCGCTCCATGTTTCTGAGTGATGCCGAAGGCTGGGAATCGGTTGTTTTGGGCGGCGCCTTTGAAGCGAACGGTATGGCGAGTTTTGCCAACTATCTGACAGAAGAAGAGGCCCAGGCTATCAGAGCCTATGTTAATTCTCAGGCCGTTACATTGCTGGAAAGTGGGGCGACTGACGTCAAAGGTCGATGACTGGCAAAGCTGAAATATTTGAAGGGAAAGCATAATGCAGATGCGTGAACTGGGTAACAGTGGCCTGAAAATCTCGGCTCTTGGCTTCGGGTGCATGGGGCTGAATTTTGGCTATGGCCAGCCGCTGGAGAAAAGTAAGGCTGTAACTCTCCTCAGGCAGGCCTACGAACGTGGCATTACCTTTTTTGATACAGCAGAGGTCTATGGCCCCTATACCAATGAAGAGGTCGTTGGCGAGGCTCTGGCGCCAATTCGCGAGAACGTGGTGATCGCCACAAAATTCGGCATTTTGAATGAGAAAGGCGAGGGCGGATTGTGTAGCCGCCCTGAAAACATTCGCCGGGCAGCGGAGGCTTCTCTCAAGCGACTGGGGATCGAGCACATTGATCTTTTTTATCAACATCGTGTCGATCGAACTGTTCCGATCGAAGAGGTTGCCGGAACGGTGCGGGACTTGATCGCCGAAGGCAAAGTCAGGCATTTCGGTTTGTCTGAGGCCGGAGTTGAAAATATTCGTCGGGCCCATGCGGTTCAGCCTGTTGCCGCCCTACAAAGCGAATATTCACTTTGGTGGCGTGAACCCGAGGAGGAAATACTTCCTCTTCTCGAAGAACTGGGCATTGGATTTGTACCCTTCAGTCCTCTCGGCAGGGGGTTTCTGACCGGGACTATCACTGACAAGACCGCTTTTGCGGAGAATGACATGCGTAACAGTGTGCCCCGTTTTTCCAGAGCGGCGCGGAAAACCAATCAGGACCTCATTGATGTACTGGGCCGGATTGCCGAGCGCCTAGGGGCGACCCAGGCCCAGATTTCCCTGGCCTGGTTGCTGGCTCAGAAACCCTGGATTGTTCCGATACCGGGAACGAAGAAGCTGGACAGGCTGGAAGAAAACATCGGTTCGGCAGAAATCGTTCTGGATGACCAGGATATTTGTGAAATTGACAGTGTGCTGAACAAGATCAAAATTGAGGGTGAGCGTTATCCTGCCAATATGCTGGCGACTATTGATCGCTGAATATAGCTCGTCGGAATATTTGGGATGCTTTTGCATGGATACCTTAAGTTAAGCGTCCTTGTACAGGTGCCAACAGGTCTTCTCTTCCTAAAAAAGTGCGCAAAAGATGCGCACTTTTTCCCTTAGCCTATTGAATCAATTAACTTCCGTGGTGCGGACTGGGGGCACCAAATTTCCCAAATCTTTCCGATGCTTCCCGACTTAAAGAAAGTTGTGGTCAAACGGGACAGTAAAAAAGTGCGCAAATTTCGCGCACTGTGATTCATTAATTGTATGATTATCAGAGACTGCGTGGTGCTGTTGGGCTGCACCAATAATTTCAAACCTTCACAAGATTAATTACAAAACCTGCCCGGGATTTGAACCTGCGACAATGAATCTTTTTGGTGATGCATCGACTGTCGAGCAGTTGAAGAATTCAATATCTTGGCTTGATTTCAGGACAGATCCAAATGTGCCCTGTTCCGATTGAACAGACGGGCAGGGAGATGGCAAATAAAAAAGTGCCCCGGGAAGCGGTTATGGGGCACTTTTCATGTCGGCTCGATGGACGGTCAAATCAGCCGGTATTTCTGGCAGATGGATTCCACTTCACTGATCAGGTCATTTTGGGCCGGCTGCAGATCCTGTTTCGCCATGCCGGCGGCAAAGTCCAGATAGGGGTCCTCTACGCCGCTGTTGACGCCGGAAAGCTGTTCCAGGACGGCAAGGCCACAGAACGGCACGTAATAGGCGCTGTAGCCCCCTTCGTGACACATCACAATTTTGCCGCCGCAGACGTCATCGGCCGCGTCCATGACGATCTTCGTCAGTTCCGCATAGCCCCGGGAGTGCATCATCTGGCGGCCCAGCGGATCGAAGGCGCTGGCGTCAAAGCCGGAAGCCACAAAAATCAGGTCCGGCTGAAAGGTGCGGAGAGCCGGGGCCACCACCCGTTCAAAGGCGGCCTTGTAGGCGCCGACACCGGATCCCGGCGGCAGAGGAAGATTGATGTTGTAGCCTTCGCCGTCGCCTTCACCGACATCCGCGACCAGTCCGCGGCCCTGGGGGTACCAATTGTCCTGGTGCAGGGATATGGTCAATACGTTCGGGTCGTTGTAAAAGGCGGTCTCGGTCCCGTTGCCGTGGTGGACATCCCAGTCCACAACAGCGATTTTTTTGGTGTTCAGATGTTTCAGGGCATAGCGGGCGGCGATTACCACATTTCCAAAGATACAGAAACCGCGTCCCGTATCCGCATCTGCATGATGCCCCGGCGGGCGGACAAGAGCATAGGCGTTGTCACATTTGCCTGACATGACTGCATTGACGGCTTCGATAACGCCGCCCGCAGAGAGTTTTGCAATTTCATAGCTGCCTTTGCCCACATGGGTCAGTTCTCCGGCGTCGCCGCCCTCGCCATCGCTCAGGGCCTTGACCTTCCGGACATAGTCCGGCGTATGGAAAAGCATGATTTCCTCTTCGGTTGCCTCTCTCGGTTCGATCGGCGTCAGGCGGTTGCTCAGTCCGCTGGCCACCAACAGGTTGTTGAAGCGACGTTTGGTTTCCGGGTTTTCATTGTGCAGTCCGGGTTGCAGGGGAAAGCCGGGAGCCAGGAACCCGGCATAGTTTCCGGTATCATGCCACGTATATAGTTCGTGAAAGACAAAGCCAGTTTTTTTCATCAGATTTTCTCCGGGATGAAAGGTTAAAAAAGAGGGACGGACGTCACATCCGCCCCGGAAGTCTGGGAAGCAATATTAAAAGTTAAAGCTGGCGGTGATGCCGTAGGTGCGCGGCGGGCCGTAGATGTTGAGCATCCAGCCGAACCCGGGCAGGTCATTGACATAAGTGCGGTATTCCGTATCGGTGAGGTTCTTGCCCCACAGGGAGACGGACCAGCTGTCGTCGGCACTGAAGATTGTTGCCCGGGCGTCGACCAGCCAGTAGCTGTCCTCCAGGTTGGCCGGGGCGTTGATCGCCTCCAGATATTGTTTGTCCCGCCAGTTGGCGCTGCCGGAGACCGACATCAGGATGTCATCGGTGAGGTTGAACTCGTAGCGGATCTGGCCATTCATGGACCATTCCGGGGAGTTTACGGGATGGAATCCCTTCAGGCTTGTGCCGCCGCTGGTGATGTCGCTTTCGATGGCGGCATCAAGCCAGGCGGCGCCGAGTTTGATGTCCATGCCGTCCAGCGGCAACCAGTGCAGATCGGTTTCCGCGCCCCAGGTTTCTATGTCCGCGGCGTTGATGGTCACCGGAACCGGTGCTGTATCGCTGTCCACATTGATATAGCCGTCGCGGAAGTCATAGCGGAATACGGCGGCGTTCCATTGCAGGCGGCGATCGGCAAGGGTGGCTTTGATGCCGCCCTCATAGGCGGTGATTTTCTCCGGAGCGAGGGACGTGAAGGCATCCTGGGATCCGGCAAAGGCGGCATTATAGCCCCCGGAGCGGAAGCCGGTGGAAATATTGAAATAGACCAGCAAGTCGTCAAAGGTCTCGCCACTCAGTTCCGGCTTCCATTCAATGCCGACCTTGAAGGAAACATCTTCGTCGGTCCGGCTGTTACCGCCGTCAATGTCGTTGGAAACGGCAAGGTCGACCAGTATGGTGTCCGGCATCTGGATGCCGCCGTCAGAAATAATTCCCGTACCGGCTGAGGTCCCGCCGTCAATGGCGGTTTTTTCCCAAGACCAGCGGACTCCGGCTACCAGGCTGAGAGTGTCGGTCACATCGATGTCGTTGTGGAAAAAGACCGCAAGCGCATCGACGTCCTGGTTGAAGTGGGTGTAATAGCCAGGAGCGGCCCCTGCCGCAACGGTCAGATAATCGGCGTCTTCCAGGTCGTCATGTTCATAATAGGCGCCGAGGATATAGTTCCAGATCCCGTCGCTGTCAGAGGTCAGGCGCAGTTCCTGGGTGTACTGGGTGATCTTCTGGTACCAGTATACGTCGATGGTGGAGAGTGGGCTGCCGTCGGAATTTTCCCGCTGATCCCGTTCAAAATATTCCACGCCGCTGATGGAGGTCAGGGTCAGGCCGTCGAAATCATGTTCGATCCGCAGCATGCCGCCGATGGAGGTATTGTCCGCATCATGTTTGAAGTCGCCTTCGGACGTGAACGGATCATCGTCGCCGGGATAAAGGCCGTCCGTACCGCGTACACACCCGGATGAGGCGCCGGTGACGGTGCCGTCAAGATAAGGCGTACAGAAGGCCGGTGTTCCTGCCGCCAGGGATTCCGGGGTGAATATACCGATCCCTTCATAGGGCGGCATTTCCGAAGTGTCCTTGCCATAATGCAGGGAGCCGAGCACTGAGGTGTCTTCTCCGGTCCATTGCAACTGGCCCCGGAGCGCATATTTCTTTGTTTTCCCTTCGTCTTCACCCAGGGTGACATTCTCATAGAAACCATCGCCCTGGTCGACAAACATGCCGGACAGGCGTCCCTGAACCCTGTCGGACAAGGGGCCGCTGATATAGGCTTCGCCCTGGAAGCTTTTGTAGTTGCCATAGCCGAGGGTTGCGCCGGCCTCGAATTCCTCGGTCGGCTTGCGGGTGTAGAAGTTGACGGACCCGCCGGTGGTATTGCGTCCAAACAAGGTACCTTGCGGTCCCTTCAGGGCCTCGACACGCTCCACATCAAAAAGGATCATGCCCGTCATGAAGTTTTTGGAAATATAAACCTCGTCCAGGTGAACGGCTACAGGCGAGTCCAGGTTTGAGGAGAATTCATTGATCCCCAACCCGCGGATATTAAAGGCATTCTGGCCGAAGCCATAGTTAACCTGGACGTTCGGGATATTTGCGGCAATTTCCTGGGTATCCCCGACATTCAGGTCTTTCATGTCGTTTTCTGTGAAGGCGGACATGGTGATGCCGACATCCTGCAGGGATTCGCTGCGTTTTTGTGCGGTAACGGTGATTTCTTCCAGCACCATTTCCGCGTAGGAAGTCGCCGGGCCTGCCAGCACAAGCAGAGATACGGCTGCAGACAGGCTGACGGCCCGGCGTCTCACCAAGGCTTTCTTTTCGGTATGCATCTTTGTCATTAAAATTTCCTCCATTTACAAACTTGTTCTTTGCCGCATCGGACTCTCCCCAGACCGATTCTCGGGCAATTAAAAAAACTGTAGGCCAGGACAGGGGGGCGGTTAACTAGCCGACCGGTTAGTCGGGGGCAAAAAGAGTGAATTGGTCAGGATTGAAACTAGCCGGTCGAGATCAAATCAGGCGAATAGCCTTGGCTGCACTGACGGCGGCGGCTCTGTTCCGGACCTGGAGCTTGTTGAAGATATTTCCCAAATGCCATTTGATGGCGTGAGCGGTCAGGTCGAGCCGTTTGGCGATCATGGCGTTGGATTTTCCAAGCGCCACCTGTTCAAGGATTATGCGCTCTTTCTCGCTGAAGTCACTGGGACGCAGGGCAGCCTCGAGGCTATCTTCACCGTCGGGAACAGCTTGGGGGCCGGGGGAGGTATCTGCAAGGATGCGGGCAAGGAAAGCGGGATCAATCCCGATCAGTTCGTTTTGCTCCTGCAGCTTGCGGATCAAATCGGCTACGCGGGAGCCTTCGTCGCGAATGACATTGACCATTTTATCGGTGCTGGCGATCTGCAGGATCGGTTTCAGGATGTCTGCAGCTTCAAAGTCCCGTCCCAGCATGTCCAGGGCAACGGCTTCCAGCAGCCGGGCTTCCAGATAGCGCCAGGTCCGGCCGACTTCACGGGCAAAAAGCGAAATCCTGCGCAACAGGTCATGGGCTTTTTCCGGCGCATTCCGAACCAACTGGGCACGACACCAGGCAAGGGCCTTGAGACAGCTTAGGCGGTCCCAGTGGTTGGCAAGCTCCGGTGGCGGTCCGTCCAGGGCCAGGTCGTATTTATCCGCAATATATTGCGCCTGGGCGGGGTTATTGTTGAGGAGGGCAAGCTTGATCCGTTCATAGTCGGCCAGGATGATTGCCCGGTAGCTTCCCGGTTCATTGCGCCTAAGGATTTCGGCCAGCTGTTCCAGTTCCTTATGTGCCCCGGGCAGATCCCCCTGACGGTTCAGGATGCGGGCATAGGTGGTTCTTGCCAAGCTGACCATTTTCAGGTGCCCGACTTCCTTTGTCAGTTCCAGATTGGCTTCCAGAAGCTCACGGGCCTTTCCGGAATCCCCCCGCTCATAATGGAGGATGCCTTCGATGCTCTCCAGCATGGAGGGATTGATATAGTTGGCGGCCTGGCTGTTGAACACGGTTTCCTTTTTGATCTGGTGCAACATGTCCTGGATGTTGTTGAGATTTCCGCATTCCAGATGCATCAGGGCTTCCAGATAGTAGGAACAGGCGACGCCCAGGGGAGAACCGGTAGTCCGGTGGATACGGGCGGCTTTCCTGAAACATTCCAAAGCCTCGGAGAAGCGATTGTTTTCCCCGAGGGCGATCCCCCGAATGTTGTAATATACGGCCTTCATAAAGCCGGAGAGCAGGGAAAAGTCGACCTGGTCCAGGAAATCCAGGACATTTTCGGGCGCGTGGCTTGCGCAGACGGCGATGCCGCCGCGATGGAGGCGGACTTCATTCCGCAACTCTTTCAGGCGGTGATCTTCCAGCGCCCCGCCGAAACTGTCGAGATGATGTTCGAAGTGGCTGAGGAGCTGGGAGGCTTCTTCCTGTTGGAAGATATGCCACAGGCACAGGGTAACCTGGCTGAGGAGCATGGGGTTTTTCTGTTTGAGGACGTCAGGAAGCTGCAGAAGCCAGCGTGCTGTTTCAGGCAGGTAGCCGGCCAGAATCTGTGATGCGGCATGTCGTTCCGCCATGGCAGCGGCTTGCTGTATATCTCCGGTGAGCAGGGCATAGTCTACCGCTTCGGCGCCCAGCCCATGTTCCATGAACCAGCTTGCCGCCCGTCGGTAGAGGGCGACGATTTCCGACGGCAGGCCGCGTTTCAGTGTCGCCTGAAGGAAGTCCTGGAACAAATGATGATAGCGGTACCAAGTCCTGTTTTCATCCAGCGGCACAACGAACAGGTGGCTTTGCTCCAGCCATTCTATGATATTCTGGCTGTCCGCATTACCGGTAACAAATGTGCAGAGGTCCGCATTGAATCTTTCGAGCAGCGATGTGCGGAGCAGGAAGTCGCGAACGTCATCATTCTGGTTTTGCAGGACTGCCTTTGCCAGATAGTCAGCAATGTCCCGGAGGGTGCCGTTAAAGGCAACGCCCAGTTCCTCCTTGCCGTCATTATTGGCTAGCGCGGCGGCTGCAAGCTGCAGGCCGGCAACCCAGCCCTCGGATCGTTCATGTAAAAGCTCAACCTCCGAGGAAGATAGTTTCCGGGAATTGATCAGGTCGAGAAAGCTGAAAGTCTCCGACTTGTCAAACTGCAGGTTCCGGGCATCCAGTTCGAGAAGTTCCCCGCTGAGCCGGAGTTCAGGCAGGGACAGGTCCGGGACAAGCCGGCTTGATATGATGAGATGCAGGTTGGGGGGCGCCAGTTTCAGCAGGTAGTCCAGGAACCCGTCCACTTCCCGGTTTTCGATCAGGTGATAGTCGTCGATAAAGAGGAAAGCATCACGGTCATCCTCGGCAAGTTCATTGATCAGTTGCCCGGCAGGATGCTTGATATCCGGATGCCGGGCGGCATCAAGATATCGCATGGCGCCGTCGCCAAATTTTTCCTCGTTGTTTTTCAGGCAGGCTATCAAATGCCTCAGAAAACGAGGAGCATTGTTGTCCTGGGAATCTGCCGACAGCCAGCCGACCCGGGTATCGCGTTCGCGACAGGCGCTAAACCACTGGTACATGAGGGAGGTTTTGCCATATCCCGCAGGGGCCGTGACGATGATGAGCCGGGGTATGTCACTGGTGGAGAGAAGAGGAGAAAGCCTGTGGCGTCGCACCAGTTTTCTTTTCTGGCTAACCGGCGGGGTCAGTTTTGTGCGAATAATTACTTGGTCAACTTCTTTCATAACTGGTTCCGTGCAGGGCCGACGGCGGTAATCGACAGGTCCGATGACGACAGTTTCCCATGATAATTAAAAAAACAAGGTCTGGCTATTGTACCTGCGTATGAGGTTTTTACCCTGGCGTGAAGGCCGGCAACTGCAAACCGGCATTCTTAGGATGACAATATCCGTTTAAACTCTGCGTTTGCCGCCAATTCCTATGCTGTGGAACTGGAGATATCAACTGCCGGAAAACGTATCAGTCAATGCCCGACCCCTTATCGGAAAGCGGACTACCGCTTTTCGCGCAAATCCGAACCCGGAAGCGGCATGGTTACATGGCCGACTTTGATGGAAAAGCAGGGCTGAATTTCGACATCGTCTAAAAATAGATTTGTCTCCGTCATCGAATCGTGTTACCAAAAAATAAAAACGTAACACGATTGTGGAGGGTACGATGAGCGATCAGGTACAAGACAAGCTGGCCCGGCTGGGGGTCAGTCTGCCGTCCAAACTTCTTGATGAACTTGATACGATGATTTCAGAACGGGGGCTGACCAATCGCTCCCAGGTGATTGCGGAACTGGTGCGCCAGGCGGTGACGAAACATGCGGCTGTGGAGCCCGGCGCGGTGTTGGCGGGAACGATCACCATGATCTACCAGAATAACAAGGGGTATATCCGTAACGCCCTTGCCCAGACACAGCAGCATTTTATCAAGGAAACCATCTCCTCTCAGCATGTCTTTCTGGAGGAAGACCATTCTCTTGAAGTGCTTTTGGTGCAGGGCACCATTGAAAGGCTCAATGACCTGTGTGACCAGATGCGGGCCATTCGCGGTGTGCATCAGATCAACCTGGTGACCACACGTACCCTGCTGCCGCCCCTTCATGCCCATGGAGATGAGCCCGGGGAAATCCTGTCTAAAAAGAAAGGGGTAAAATAAATGAGCGAGTCACAAACAGCAGATCCGGCGCTTGCCAGGGTACATGCCCGACAGCAGGCGGGAACGAAGGTTGAAGCAATGAGGACCATTCCTTCTTCCGCAGCGGTAAACCTGCCTGAGGGAGTATCGCCTGAGGAGGTCATCTGGGACGAGGTGATTGCATCCGGCGGGTATGCCATCCACAGCCTGACCCGTGGCGATCGGTTGCAGATTATCGATCTTCATGGTGACGGCTGTATCTCCCTGAACATGTTCAACGCCCAGCATCCTGCCGAACGGCTGAATGCAGCAGATAGTATCAAGGTTCAGTGGAAGGCCTATCTGGGGACGGGGGACTTGATCCTGTCCGGGCTGGGGCGCGTCCTGGCCAGCATTATGCGGGATGACGATTGCGGCATTGATCCCTTTTGCGGGGCGTCCAGCCGGTATACCGTTCTGGATCGCTACGGCGATAACAGCATTGATCACCCCAATGCCCGTGACCGTTTCCTGACCGCAGCGGCAAAATGCGGGCTTTCCCGCAAGGATGTGCATCCCTGTTTGAATATTTTCAAGCCTGTGCAGATCTCAGAGTCTGGCGAGACGCAGGTCGATACCGGACCCTTTGCGCCCGGACGGGTGCTGGAACTTCGGGCAGAAATGAACCTTTTGGTTTTCCTGGCCAACTGTCCGCATGTCCTGGATGTGCGTCCGGAGTATAGCGTGTCGCCGGTAAGGGCGCTGGCTTGGAAGGGGGAAGAGACCCGCTTTGATGATCCGGTCCGGAATGCCACCCCTGAAGGGCTTCGAGCCTTTGAAAATGTGGAGGACTATTTCCGCAACGGCGAGCAGAGGAGAGAAGGAAGATGACCGATAAAACATTCGAGGGACTGCCGGGGAAAATCATTTGCGATGAAATCGTGGCGGCAAAGGCGCCTTGGACTCAGGCCCTGATGAAAGGTCAGACATTACGTATTGTTGATCTGGAAGGAAACCAGGCTGTTGATTTTCTGGCCTATAATCTGGCGGATGACAGCGAGCGATACAGTGCACAGGATACTATCGCCGCACAGCGGAATGTTTACCTGACTACCGGCTCCGTTCTGCGTTCCAATGAGGGAGCGCCAATGATGACAATCACCGGCGGATCGGTAGAGCGGCATGACACCATCGGCGGGGCTTGTTCCTGTGAATCAAATACTCTTCGATACGGTCATCATACCCGGGCGCAACATGCCTGCGTGGAAAACTTCCTGATCGGGAATTCTCCCTTTGGCGGTGACAGCCGCGATCTGGTGCCCAATGTCAACTGGTTCATGAATGTGCCTGTTGAGGCAGACGGCATGCTGGGAATTGTGGATGGTATTTCCGCCCCGGGTCTTTACGTGGACATTCGGGCCGAAATGGATATCAGGATTGTGGTGTCAAACTGTCCACAGATCAACAATCCCTGTAACGGCTTTAACCCGACGCCGGTACGCATGATTATTGCCGACTAGGATGGGGGCGCGTGTGTTTTCCAAAGTATTGATTGCCAACCGTGGTGTTATCGCCTGCCGCATTATCCGGACCCTGAAGAAGATGGGGATTCAGTCTGTTGTCGTCTATACCGAAGCTGACGCAACTTCCGCCCATGTTCGCTATGCCGATGAAGCGATCTATATTGGCGGACCGGAGGCCTCAAACGCCTATCTGGACGGGGACAAAATTATCGCGTCCGCAAAGGCCAGCGGGGCCGAGGCAATTCATCCGGGTTATGGTTTTCTGAGCGAGAATGCTGGATTTGCAGAGGCATGCGGCGAGGCGGGGATAGAATTTATCGGTCCCACGCCGGAGACCATCCGGCTTTTCGGCAGAAAACATACCGCGCGTGAAATTGCCCAGTCGGCGGGGGCGCCTCTGATGCCCGGCAGCGGACTGCTGGAGAATGCAGACCATGCCTGCTGGGAGGCGCAGGAACTGGGATATCCGGTCATGTTAAAGGCAACGGCGGGCGGCGGTGGAATTGGGATGCGGGTGTGTGAGGATTGCGAGGCCTTGCTCAGTGCTTTCGATACTGTCCAGCGCCAGGGCCAGGGGTCATTTGGCGATGGCGGCGTATTCCTGGAACGATATGTACGACACGCCCGTCATGTGGAAGTCCAGATTTTTGGAGATGGTGCCGGAAATGTGGTCGTTCTCGGCGACAGGGACTGTTCGCTGCAACGGAGGAACCAGAAGGTTATTGAGGAAACGCCAGCGCCTAATTTGCCGGACAATATCCGTAAACTTCTCTGGCAGAGTGCTGCGGATATTGCGGTTGCAGCTCGTTACCGGTCGGCGGGAACGGTCGAATTCCTTTATGACGTCGACAGGCAGGCCGCCTATTTTCTCGAGGTCAACACCCGTCTTCAGGTAGAGCATGCGGTAACCGAGGAGGTGACCGGCGTGGATCTGGTTGACTGGATGGTGCGGGGGGCTGCGGGTGATTTCAGCTTCCTGGAAACGCGGGTTTCTGCCAGGGGAGCCTCTATCCAGGCCCGGATCTATGCCGAAGATCCCAGCAACGACTATATGCCGAGTGCCGGACTTGTGACCGACCTCACTGGTCCGAAGACCGCTCGCTTTGAAACTTTTCTGGAACCCGGCGTCAAGGTCAGCGCACATTATGATCCCATGCTTGGGAAAATTGTTGCTTCAGGTCCCGATCGGGCGACAGCGCTCAAGGCGCTGGAAAAGGCGTTGAGCGAAACAAAAATCTGCGGTCTGACAACTAACATTGAGTGGCTGAAGGAAGTGATTTCCCTGGCCGAAGTTACACAAGGCAGAGCGACGACCCGAACTCTTGAAACAGTATCCTTCAGACCCCAGGCGATGCGCATTCTTTCCGGTGGGCCGTCAACAACGGTCCAGGATTCTGCCGGACGGCTGGGATACTGGCATGTCGGGGTGCCGCCTTCCGGTGCAATGGATGCGCTCGCCCTTCGGCTGGCCAACAATCTGTTGGGAAACAGCGAAGACGCGGCAGGTCTGGAATTTACCGCCATGGGACCGGCCATCAGGTTTGAATGTTCCAGCTGGATCTGCCTCGGGGGAGCGGATTTCGCAGCCGAACTGAATGGTAAGCCGGTCAGGACTTATCAGATCAGAAAGGTCAATACGGGCGATGAACTTACCTGCGGTCGCGTAACCGGCGCCGGCTTCAGGGGATATCTGGCCGTGGCAGGGGGAATTGATGTGCCTGACTTCATGGGAAGCCGGGCAACCTTTACCCTCGGCGAGTTTGGCGGCCACGCCGGACGGGCTCTTGCTGCTGGTGACCTGCTGCCCATCAACGCCTGCGAGGCGCTGAAAAGCGCGCATCAGCGTCTTCTGGCGGAATTGCCCGCACTGGAAACTGACTGGACCATCCGTGTTACTTTAGGCCCGCATTCAAGCCCTGATTTTTTCACAGATGATGATGTGGAAATGCTCCTTGCGGCAAACTGGAAAGTACATTTCAATTCCAGCAGAACCGGGGTGCGCCTGATTGGGCCCAAACCGGACTGGGCGCGCAAGGATGGCGGGGAAGCCGGGCTTCATCCGTCAAATATTCATGACAACGCCTACGCCATCGGGGCAGTGGATTTTACCGGGGACATGCCAATCCTACTGGGGCCGGACGGACCTTCACTTGGCGGATTTGTCTGTCCATTCGTCACGATAAGCGCCGACCTGTGGAAACTGGGGCAACTGGCGCCCGGGGACAGCGTAATATTCCAGCTGGTTGACGACGCCTCTGCGCGGTCGGCGTTGAGGAGACAGGAAAAATATATTTCCACCGGCAGGGAAACGGACTGGTCTTCTGTGACAACTTTCCCCGAAGATCAGGATGCTATTCTGTATCGGCTGGAGGAAACCGATAAACGTCCAACTGTGACCTATCGCAGACAGGGCGATGCAAACCTGCTGGTTGAATACGGGCCAATTGTGCTTGATCTGGAGCTCAGGGCAAGAATACACGCCTTGATGATGGCGCTGGAAGGACAGGTGAGCGAGCTTATAGATGTAACTCCCGGGGTGCGCTCTCTCCAAATTCATTTCGATCCGCGGTTGGTCGATCGTGAGAGTCTGATTGAGAAACTCGTGGCTCTTGAGGAAACGCTGGGCGACCTGTCGGATTTTGAGGCCAGGTCACGGGTGGTGCATTTGCCGCTGTCCTGGGAAGATCCGCACGTCCAGCAGACCATCGATAAATATATACGCTCGGTCAGGGATGACGCCCCCTGGTGTCCGGATAATATCGAATTTATCCGTCGGGTGAACGGCCTGGAAAGCCGGGAAGATGTTTTCAGGACGGTTTTTGACGCGGATTATCTGGTCATCGGTCTGGGAGATGTTTATCTGGGTGCGCCTCTGGCAACCCCCATGGACCCCCGTCATCGACTGGTGACCACCAAGTATAATCCTGCGCGGACCTGGACACCTCCGAATGTGGTCGGGATCGGCGGGGCCTATCTCTGCATCTACGGCATGGAAGGGCCGGGCGGCTATCAGTTGTTTGGCCGGACAGTGCAGGTCTGGAATGCCCGGGGTGCAACGGGATCGTTTGAAGAGGGCTGTCCCTGGCTGCTCCGCTTCTTCGACCGGATCAAATTTTATGAAGTCAGTGCAGAGGAACTGGCGGAATGGCGGCGGGAGTTCCCGCTGGGACGCCGAAATGTGAAAATCGAGGAAGGTCTTTTCCGGATGCAGGATTACCGCGCCTTTCTTGAGAGAGAAGGGGACAGCATTGAGGACTTCAGGCGCAGAAGGGAAGCGGCCTTCACAGAGGAACGGGACGCCTGGGAGGCTGCGGGTGAATTTTCCAAGGTTGCTGAAATGGAAAAGGCTCTTGAGGCAGAATCCGCGCCTGTCGCCATTGAACTACCTGAAAATGCCCTGGCCATTGAAACGCCTCTCAGCGGTGTAATCTGGAAAATCCATGTGGAAGAGGGAGTAGTGGTGAAAAAGGGCGAAGTTGTCGCCTCGGTCGAAGCGATGAAGATGGAACAGGCCATTTTCAGTCCCTGTGACGGCAAGGTTTGTGGCGTTTATGCGCTAGAAGGCAGTGAAGTCACCCTTGGATCAACAATCCTGGCAGTACTGGAGGAGTAAGTATCATGACAGTATTTTCGGTAAACGATATTGCAGAGGCAGTGCGCGCGGGGCGGACAACTGCTGTCGACATGGCTAAGGATGTTCTTGATCGCTGCCGAAAATATGACGCTGTGCAAAGGCAGGTCTGGATCCTTCGGCTGGATGAGGAAAGCCTTAAAGACCAGGCGGCACGGATTGATCAACGTCTAAAATCCGGTGAGGAGCTGCCCCTGGCGGGGGTGCCTTTTGCGGTAAAGGATAACATCGACGTGGCCGGTCTGGAAACAACGGCCGGCTGTCCGGCCTTTGCCTATACGCCGGAGGTTTCCGCCCCGGTGGTAGCGCGATTGCAGGAGGCCGGTGCGCTGCTGGTCGGCAAAGCCAACCTGGATCAATTCGCCACCGGCCTGGTGGGGGTACGGTCCCCCTACGGCGCGGTTCAGAATGCCTTTAACCGGGACTATGTCAGCGGCGGGTCCAGCTCGGGCTCGGCCGTTGCCGTGGCCGCAGGTCTGGTTGCCTTTGCGCTCGGAACCGATACGGCGGGGTCCGGCCGCGTGCCGGCTGCCTTCAATCACCTGGTCGGGCTCAAGCCGACCAAGGGGCGCTGGAGTACGCGCGGCGTGGTTCCGGCCTGTCGCACGCTGGATTGCGTCAGTGTCTTCACCAATGATGTCCGTGATGCGGGCCTTGTGGATGGCTGTCTGGACTGGTTTGATGAAAAAGACCCTTTTTCCAGACCCTCTGCTGCCTGCCCGGATGCAGGCACAGCTTTCCGTTTTGGCGTGCCGGAGGCGCAACAACTTCTGTGGTTCGGTGACGAGGCCTCTCGCGCGGCCTACGAAAAGTCTGTCGAACAGTTGGAAAAACTGGGGGGTAAAAAAGTGAGCGTCGATATCTCTCCGCTCAGTGACTGTGCCGCCATGCTGTATCGCGGACCCTGGGTGGCTGAACGGACAGCAGCGATAGGGGATCTGCTGGAAAACAATCCCGGCGCCATTCATCCCGCGGTAAGGGGTGCCATGCGGGACGGGCAGGGCGTCAGCGGGGTGGACACCTTCAAGGCCCAATACCGCCTGAAGGAGTTCGAGCGAATTGCCGGCAGGATGTGGGAGGACATTGATGTGCTGCTCCTCCCTACAACACCGACCATATATCGCATTTCGGAACTTCTTGCGGAGCCGGAAGCCCTGAACGCCAATCTTGGGTATTATACGAATTTCGTGAACCTGCTGGATATGTCGGCCATTGCGCTGCCCTGCGGGGCGCGCGCGAACGGGACGGGGATCGGGGTTTCCCTGATTGGTCCGGCTCATTCGGACCGGGCGCTTTTGAAGCTTGCCGCCCGCTTTGTGCCAGGGGGCAGCGAACTGACGCGGCCGCCGCTTGACCTGGAAACGCCGGAGGAGTCAGCTGTCAAGTTGGCTGTCTGTGGGGCGCACCTCCATGGAATGTCCCTCAATTGGCAGCTGTCCTCCCGCGGGGCGAAACTGGTTTCAAAAACCCGCACCGCGCCTGCCTACAAAATGTATGCGATGGAGGGGACACCGCCGAAACCGGCCCTGATCCACGCTGCCGGGCAGGGTGTTGCAATCGAGGTCGAGGTGTATGAATTGTCCCCCGGTGATTTTGGAAGCTTTGTGAACGAAGTGCCGGCTCCTCTGGCGATCGGCAGTGTCTCACTGGAAAATGGGGAGATTGTCAAAGGCTTCGTCGCGGAACCGCGTGCCTGTGACGGGGCGACCGACATCAGTCAGTTCGGTGGCTGGCGGGGTTATATGACGGCACGGGAGGGGTGATATTTTGTACAGAAAACTGCAGGGCCGTCTTGCAGGAATTCAACCTGTATGAAAAGATATCGGTTAATATGTAATAAAAAAATAATGGGTGGTTTCCCGGGAGTAGTGACAAATGGCAAGGGCATATGACATTTTAAGAACGGCGTGAAACCATGACCATATTGATCCATGATGTAGATATTAAGCTTCTCAGGGTATTTTACACCATCGTCCAGTGCGGTGGATTTTCGCTCGCTCAGGCGCGACTTAACGTGAGCCAGTCTTCAATCAGCACGCAGATGTCGAAACTGGAAACACGGCTAGGCTTCAGGCTGTGTGAGCGGGGACACGGTATCTTCCGCCTGACCCCCGAAGGCGAACATGTGTTGAAGGCGACCGAGAGGCTTCTGGCGGCACTGGATGATTTCAGTAGTGAACTTCTGGAATCCCAAAAGAAACCTGCCGGTGATCTGCGTATCGGCCTGATGGACAATATGGTGTCGAACCCGAACTCTCCTCTGAGCAACGTTCTGGCGGATGTGGCAGAAGATGCGCCGGACATTCACTTCAATATTCATATCGGCAGTGTCGCTGACCTGGGTGAGCGGGTGCTTGATTCCCGGCTTCATCTGGCGATCAGTTTTTCCTATCGCCCGATCGCAGGTTTGTCCTACACCCCGCTGTTCACAGAGGAACATCAACTTTATTGCGGGCGCGCGCATCCCTTTTTCGATCGCGATGACCGTACTATCACGATCGAAGAGCTGCTGGAAGCAAAGTATGCGGGCTGGGGCAATTCTGCTGCTATCCCGGATGACGATATGCCAGTGGCTTTTACGGAGGTGGCGTCGTCCCACAATATGGAAGGACTGGTCTACCTTGTCCAGTCGGGGCATTTCGTGGCCTTCCTGCCGTCCCACTATGCAAAACGCTGGGTGGAAAAGGGAGAAATGCGGGCCGTTCGTCCTGACATATTGTCACACTCTGTCCAGTTTTACCTGATGCTCCGGGACAATGATTGTCACCCGCTGGTGGTGCGTTGTTTCCTGGATTATCTGGCAAATTATATTTCACAACAGGAACTGTCCCGAGCGGTTGGCTGAGAAGGCATCACGTGGAGTTAATGCCTGCTTTTCCACTCCGGAATAGACAAAAATACAGGGTCGTTTGATCCTGAATAAATAATACTGGCCCAAGGGCATATGAGAAAGGGAAGAAATGACAGCCGCTGAGACTAAAGGGGAGTTACTTAACCGGCCTCTGGTCGTTATCTATCTGTCTATTCTTTTCTGTATGTTCGATGTGGCTTCGATGCCGGTCTTTGTTGGTGGATATGTGGATATCCTGGGGTTCACGGTGGAGAAGGCAGGTCGGATCGCGTCTGCTGAAATGATTGCCGCCGCCGTCGGCAGTGTGATGGCGTCACTTTTCCTTTCGCGTCCCGGCGTTAATCTGCGCCGGGTTATTGTTGTCTGCATCCTTGTGAAGGCACTTATGCAGGTGGTTTCCGGGACCGTTGACCAGTGGGTCGTCTTCGGGGGGGCGCGGGTCATTTCAGGCCTGACTTCGGGACTGGTCTCTTCCACGGCTACGGTTTATGTCGCCAGCCTCCGGAAACCCGACAGGGCCTTTGCTATATGTTTTGGGTTGTTGAGTGTAATCGGCCCGCTCGGCTTGTGGTTTGTTCCGTCCCTGATGGCCTCTATCGGCTTGTCCAATGTCTTTCTTTTGTTTGCAGCCAGCCTGGTCTTGAGCCTTCTGGTGCTTCGTTACTATCCCAGCACAGTGGAAACTGGTAGAGCCCGGCAGGTTGATACAGCGGAGCCTGTCGCCTCCCATTCTCTTATCGGCGTTGTGTTGTTGTTGTCTGCGGTTCTGCTGAATTTCATCTGCAACGGCGGGATATGGATCTACGCCGAACGAATTGGTGCTGTGGCCGGCTTCAACATGATTGATCTTGGCCATTTATTGTCGGTTGCCATGCTGTTGGGGGTTTCAGGCACTGTGCTTGTCAGTATTGTGGAGGACCGTTTCGGGCGTCTCCTGCCCCTGGTGTTGTCTCATGTTACCCTTTGCGCCAGTATTCTCTGGCTTTATCTTGAACCGGGACGGACAGGATATTTTGTTGCGATTACAGTCCTGAATATGTCCACCGTTATTGTGATGCCTTATTTCCTCTCCAGCCTGGCCATGGCAAAGGGGATTGGTCCCCGGGCGGCCGTCATGGGGAACGCCGCTTCCATGATCGGTTACGGGTTTGGTCCCGGTGTCTTGTCCTTCTTTGTTTCCGATACAGGATTTGAAGCCGCATTCATTGTGGCGGGCTCCGGCGTTATCCTCAGTCTTATCCTGACTGTAGGGGCGCTCATGCTGCTTGTCAGGGACAAGCGTGACGCAGCCCCCGCCATAGTTCATTGACAGAGCGGGCAGATGTCATCTGCACGCAGGCTTGGTGATGCTGCAAAGCCCACATTTCACTTTTGATATCCACAGCAGGAGGTGCTTGCCATAAATTTGGTCGTGTAGGGATCGATAGTTTAAGGAGAGAATTTATGATCGACTATTCCGATGTGAGCTTCGAGTTGAAGCCCGAGTTCCTGAAGGTCACAAGGTTTATTCTGGAAGAGCAGGCGGTTCTGAAGGAAGGGGAAAAAGTTCTCCTGATCTATGACTCCCATACCCCTCAACATGTGATCAATGCCTTTCTGGGTACGGCGATGCAGCTTGGCGCAGATGCCTATTCCCTGAAGGTGCCAATGGCGCCCCATCCTGCGGTCCAGCCGGCTTTTACCTGGGACAAGCTGGTGGAAAACTCTGCGCGCAATGCTGACCTGATCATCGACATGGCAATCGGTTATGCGGAATTCATGGTCCATCTGGTCAACGACGGCGCTCGTATAATCATGCCGGGCGACGCAACCGGGGCCCCGCATATCGAGGACTCTCTGATCCGTTGCCTCCTGCTGGAAGATCCCTACGCAGTGCGGGATGAGGCCCAAAAAATTACTGACATTATGTCGGCAGGCAAGTCAGTCCATATTACTTCGGAAATCGGGACGGATTTCACGCTTGATGTCGAAGGGGTTTCGGCAGAAGCCGGTCACGGTTTTATGAGCGACCCGGAGACAGGAGAAGTTGTGACCCCCTATCAGATCACACCGGGCGCCATGCCGGGGTATCTGCTGCCCGCCGGTTCAGGTGATGGCATTCTAGCGATCGACGGGGTGACGCTTTATGAAAATGTTCACCAGATTCCGCAGGACCCGGTATTTCTGACCCTGGAAAAAGGGAAGATTGTTGATGTCAGAGGGGACCGTCGGGTTGCCACAAGGCTCCGCGAATGGCTGCAGCTTCTGGATGATGAAGGCTGCTGCAACGGCCCGGTGCATGCAAACATCGGACTTAGTCGTATGGCGCGCCTTACAGAACACCTGGAGTGGGAGAGGGTGCGTGGATCCATGGTTTTCGGCTTTGGCGACAATTCCATCCTGGGGCCCTATTACTCAAGCTCTAAAATGAAACTTTCAAAATCGGGCGTTCACTGGGATGCGCAAATTCTTACACCAACGCTGGATGTGGACGATATCCGGATCAGCGAGAATGGAATTGTGCAAAAAATTTAAAGGGAAGGGAACGGCGCCGGTTCGTCCCGGCGCTGTTTCGCGCGAAAGCATGAACTCTCGGCTTTCGCAATTGCAAAAGCGGGCTTAGCTTTTTTTAAATATACAGGAAGCCAGAGGTCGCCAATAATTTTTCTATAAAAATGGAGAAAAAATCTCCGGTATTAAAAAAGATAGAATTAGTGGAGTGAAGACGTATGCGTAGGAAACTTTTAGGTACAACAGCTGTTTTGCTGATCGAGACCGTTCTTGGAACCTCGGTTCATGCCCAGGATGCCTCTGGTGACGCAGTGATGTTTGAAGAGATCACGGTTACGGCAACTCGTCGCAGCCAAAGTGTTACGGAAATTCCCTCCAACATCACTGCGGTCAGCGGTGACCGGTTGGAGAAGGCCGGTATTTCTGATATTTCCGGGCTTGTACGCGCGGTGCCCGGGCTGGCCCTGTTTGATGAAGGGCCAAGGACCTCCGGCAACCGGAATAACTTTGTAATCCGGGGACTGAACGCTAACCCGGCCAATAACAATGACGATAACCCGTCACTGGTTCAACCATCGGTTTCTACCTATCTTGGGGAAACGCCGGTCTTTTTCCCGCTGAAGCTTGTCGATCTGGAACGGGTCGAGGTTTTGCGCGGCCCGCAGGGAACGCTTTATGGTGCGGGATCCGTCGGCGGTACTATCCGATTTATTCCAAAAAAGCCGGACTTTGAAGAGTTCACCGTGGATGTCAATCTTGAAACATCGCTGACAAAATCTGCGAGTGATCCGAGTTTTGACGGCTATATCACGGTGAATGCTCCCGTTTCCGACAAGGCTGCGGTTCGGTTTACCGGCGGCTATGAATATACCTCCGGCTTCATTGATGCGGTGGGGCTGATTCAGCAAGAAGGAACAGCGCGGAATCCGGGTGGGCCGGTTCTGGCGGACCCGGATGACTTTGTCGGCAGCGGCGCCGCTTTCGCCGAGGTCGAGAAAGACCATAATGACGCCCGGGCGGCTTTCTTCCGTGGCGCCGCATTGTTTGAACCTTCCGACAATGTGGAAATTCAGCTGAACTATGCCTACCAGGAAGTGGAAGCGGATGGCCGTTACGAGGATAACCCCAATTACGGTACTGGCGAAGACTATGTTTCCTATAAAGCCTACACCGATCCCCAGGATTCCCGTATTCATCTGATAAACGGGGACGTCCAGGTCGATCTGGGGTTTGCGCGGTTGACATCTGCAACTTCCTACGCTGATGTGAAAACGGACAGTGTCTCTGAATCCTCCGGTTTCCTGCGTACAAACCTGGCGAGTTATTATTTCGGGTTCCCCCGGCTTTATTCCCCGATCGTCAGGCACCAGCGAACAAAAACCTTCACCCAGGAAGTTCGACTGGTCTCTAACGGTGACGGCATGTTCGACTGGACCATCGGCGGATATTATATGAAGCGAAAACTGTCCTTTGATCTGCTTCAGACCATGGCGGGGATCAGCGACTATACAAATGCCATTTTTGGTCTCGATGCCGATCCTCTTGATTTTTCCGATGTCCTGGCAGAGGGGCGGACAGACGAGACTTTCCAGGACCTTGCCGGCTTTGGAGAACTGACCCTGCATGCGACCGACCGTCTGGATGTGACCATTGGCGCGCGCGTCTTCCACCAGAAGACAGAAGGGGAAGCTGGTATCCCGCTGCCTTACGCGTCACGCACGACCTCCTTCTTCTACGCAATCAACCCGCTGGATGACTATCTGCTCGGGGGGTATAACAGTTATGAGCAGTCTTCTACTGATGCGATCTTCAAGGCCAATGTGGCTTATACCATTGACGATGACACCCTCGTGTATGCCACTTGGGCGCAAGGGTTCCGCCCCGGGGGAGCAAACGCACTTCCTTTGATCGACCCCTTCGGGAATGACAACTCGGATATCATGGAATATGAGTCCGATACCGCAACCAACTATGAAATCGGGGTAAAAGGCCGTCTTGCTGACCAGTTCACCTACACGGTGACATTGTTCCAGGTGGACTGGGACGATTTCCAGACCATCCTTTATTCTCCCTTCGGGCAGAACTATGTGGATAACGTGCCTGGCGCACGGTCACGCGGGGTGGAGGCGGAAGTTTATGCAAACCTGAGCGAGAACCTGAGCCTGATGCTTGGTTATGCTTATGTGGATGCAGAAACGACGGCAGATTTCTACTACACCTTTGGCAACCCGGATACCCTCGTGCCGACGGGAACGACGTTACCGGGATCGTCCAAACATGCCCTGACCGTATCATTGGATTATCTGGTGCCGGGCGAGGTGCTGGGCGGGCAGTTTGCTCTGCATGGCGACCTGTCCTATCGAAGCAAAACCGCAACAGGCTTTGTCGATATCGAGAACTTTGTGCAGGACGGCTATATCGAGCTGGATGACTTCACGGTGCTCAACGCCTCCATTTCCTGGCGTAAAGACGATTGGGATATTTCCCTGTTCGGGGAAAACCTCACCAATTCCCGGGGCACCACCCAGGGACTGTCTGCCGAGCAAATGGGAGAAATGGACCAGAGCCGGGGGGTTATCCGGCCTCTCTCAGTCGGACTTCGACTGAAGCTCAGTCTGTGAGTTCTCCCGCTTGGCAGTCAGGCGGGCCCGGTATATGCTGGTCATCCACACAAAATCAGTAATACCGGGCACCAAGGGATTGGAATGACAAAACAGGCAGCAGAAAGAGAAAAGCTTCTGAAAGCTGCCTGGCTGGCATACCGCGAAGGGCGGTTTCCCGAAGCGGAACAGCAACTCGACGATCTGTTGGCGAGTGGTGTGACGGATGCCCGGATTTGGGATCTCAAAACCGAGGTGGCGCTGCGTGGCGGCGACCTTGACGCATCCCTGGAAGCTGTGAAACAGGCTGTTCTTCTTGACCCTGAAAATTCCAGGTATCTGGTACAGCAGGCCCGCTGCCACTGTCTGGCGGGGCAGTTTGAGCAGGCCCGCCTGCTGGCGTCTCAGGCCGCTGCGGCAGGAATTGTTCGAGAAGAAGACTTCGTCATGCTGGGGGGGCTGCTGGTCAGATGTGAAGCCTACGAGGAAGCTCTCGGACATTTCGAAAAGGCTTTGTCCCTCAATCCGGATAATACAGATGCGCACCGCGGACTGGCAAGTGTTCAACGTTTTTTCGGGAATAAAAAAGAGGCGGAAAAGGCCTGTGATTTTGTTCTGGCGCGAAATCCTCTGGACGGCGAGATCCAGAACTTAAGATCATCACTCAGACCCCAAACAGCAGACGAAAACCACATTCGGGAACTGCTGGACGTGGTGCGTAGCGGTCGCCTTGACTGGCGCGGGGCGGTGCAGGTCGCTTATGCCCTGGCCAAGGAATATGAGGATTTGGGCGAATGGGACAAGTCGTTTTATCATTTGGAAAACGGCGCCCGGATCAGGCGTATGCATACCCGATATGAGCTTCAGGACGATCTGAAAATTTTCCAGGCGATTGAACAGGCTTTCGACGGACGGGAGGGTGTGACTACACCGGAACAAGCATGCGGCAGTGATGTGCCGATTTTCATTGTCGGTATGCCCCGCACCGGTTCAACACTTGTGGAACGGATTATTTCCAGCCACAGCCGCGTCAGTTCCGCCGGCGAGCTGAATGAGTTCGCAACAGAGCTTGTCTCCCTTGTCGACAAGAAGGCCGGAAAGAGAGTCGATCGTCTGGACCTGCCCGCCGTGGCGCTTGACCTGCCCATGAAAGAGCTGGGCGAGGCCTATGTCAGGAATGTACGTAAGCGGGCGTGGGAGAGCCCGCGCATTATCGACAAGCTTCCGCTGAACTTTCTCTATCTGGGGTACATCCATCTTGCCCTTCCCAAGGCAAAGATCGTTCATGTGAAGAGGGATCCTATGGATGCCTGCTATGCTATATTCAAATTCCTCTTCAATCAGGCGTACCCCTTTTCCTATGATCTTGAGGAACTTGGCGAGTACTATGCCGCCTATCATCGGCTGATGGCGCTTTGGCGGAGGATTTTGCCGTCTGCAGCCCTGATTGAAATCAGTTATGAAGATCTTGTTGCCCATCAGGAGGAGGAAAGCCGGAAGTTGATCGCCGCCCTTGGGTTGGAGTGGGAGGACGTTTGTCTCGAGTTTCACAAAAATGCTGCGGCCTCTACAACTGGCAGTGCAAGTCAGGTGCGAAACAAGATCTATGACAGCTCCGTGGGCAGGTGGCGCTGCTATGAGAAACAGCTGTTACCCTTGAGGAAGAAATTGAAGCATTTCGGGTTATTGTAAAGTCAGGAACTCTTGTCGTCCGTATATATCTAATATTTATTGTTGGGCAATAAGTTCCGTAAAAGTGCGCGAGATGTGCGCACATTTACCCTTAACCCCTTGTAAAATGTAGCGTCTGTGGTGCGGACTGGGGCACCACTGTAGATTTGCCAATCGTTCCCTTACCTTCCTGAACTCCGTGGTTTTGTGTAATCGCTGTTTTTCAGCGTTTTTGCCGCCTGCCTGTTCCGCCAGCATCACATTGATCCTGGTCAAACTGTGCGCAAATTCTCAAATTAGGCAAAATTTGTGAATAATCACTATGGTCAGTGAATAGCGGGTGCCGGGGAAAACCACAAATAATGCTCCCAATCTAAAAAATGGAGCAACCAATGTATACACCATCAAAAAGAACAACGAAGTCGGTTCTGGCCCTGTCCTGCAGCCTGCTGGCTCTTGGCAATGCGGCAACAGCCGAGGAAACGGCATCCGGCAACGATACCGCCTGGCTGCTGGAGGAAATCACCGTGACCGCCCGCAAGCGCGAGGAGGGGCTGCAGAGTGCGCCTATCGCCATTTCTGCCTTTACCGGCGAGGGGCTTGAGTATCGCGGCGTCACCGATGTCGGCGAGATCGCCCAGTTCACCCCCAACCTCAGCTTCCAGAACAGCCCGAGCTTCGGCGGCGCCAGCAACTCCGCCGCCATCTATATTCGCGGTGTGGGCCAGAAGGAATTCCTGCCGACGGTGGACCCGGGCGTGGGGCTTTATGTGGACGGCGTCTATATCGCCCGTTCCGTCGGCGGCATCCTCGACCTGATCGATGTGGAACGGGTCGAGGTGCTGAAAGGCCCGCAGGGCACCCTGTTCGGCCGCAACACCATCGGCGGCGCCATCAGCATCACCACCAAGAAACCGCACGAAGAGTTCGAGGCCAAAATGTCCGGTACTTTCGGCAGCGACAACCGCATCGACCTCAAGGGATCCATGAATTTGCCGCTCAGTGACAAGCTGTTCAGCAGCTATTCGGTGGCCTATCTCAGCCAGGACGGCTATGTGATGCGCGATGATGGCATTGATCTGGGCGACGACAACACCCTGTCCGGCCGCGCCTCCTTCGTGCTGGAGGCCAGCGACGACCTGGAGATCAGTTTCTCCATCGAGGGCAGCCGCGACCGGGAAAACGGCCCGGCCATGACCCTGCTCGGCATCAACTACGACGGACCGATCGATCCCGAAACGCCGCCGATGGCAACCATCAACAATATTATTGCCAACCTGATGGCCGGCGGCGCCTACGCTCCCTGCGCCTATCCGGGATCCACCCTGAACCTGACAGTGGATGGCTGTTATGACGACCGCTATGTCTACGGTGGTGAGGAAGTTAACTCCGGTACGGCCCCGGCCTATTCCGACACCGATTTCTGGGCTGCCAACCTGAATGTGGAATGGGACATCAATGATGCCCTGACCCTGAAGTCCATTACGGCCTACCGCAACCTGGATGCCCAAATGGCGAGGGACGGGGATCATTCCCCGCTGCTGATTGCTCATTACCAGGATGACCTGAGCCAGGAACAGTTTACCCAGGAATTCCAGCTGCTTGGTACGGCATTCGGGGATCGCCTGAACTGGATTGTCGGTCTCTATTATTTCAAGGAGAGCGGGGATAATGCCAACGAGCTGAATTTTACTGTCTCGCATTTCATGAGCGGCGGCGCTTATGACAACCAGAGCATGGCGGCCTTTGCCCAAGGCACCTATGACATCACCGACCGTCTGCACCTGACCGCTGGCATCCGCTATACGGACGAAACCAAAAAGTTCACACCCGATCAGTATATTATCGACAACTATTTCGCCGGGACTGGAGATCCGCAGTTGGACGCCCCCTTCATGCAGGCGGGCGAGCCCATTCTGCCAAATGTGGAGAAAGAGCTCAGCTATGACGAGATTGACCCCTATCTGAACCTCTCCTTTGACGCCACCGACGACCTGATGGTTTATGCGTCCTATTCCGAGGGTTTCAAGTCCGGCGGCTTCACCCAGCGGGTATTTCCGCCCATTGTTGCGGGCTTCACCGCCCCGGCCGGAACAGCGGATGTGGACCTGATCCCCACCTTCGATCCGGAATTCGTGAAGGTCTACGAAGTCGGCTTCAAATATACCGGTTTCGATAACCGCCTGCGCCTCAATGGTGCCGCCTTCTGGACCGACTATACCGACATGCAGGTGCAGGTGTTCACCAGCGTGGCGCCGATCACCAAGAATGCCGGCGCCGCCACCATCAAGGGAGCCGAGCTCGAGCTGCAGATGACCCCGGCCGACGGCTGGTTTGTGGAAGCCGGTCTTGGTTACCTTGATGCCGGCTATGACGAAATCGATTACGACACTACGCTGGTGGCGTCTGCCAACCGGCTTGACCGGGTGTCCGACTGGTCGATCAGTGCCGCCGTGTCGAAAGAGTTTGATCTTGGCGATGCAGGCTCCCTGGTGCCGCGGGTGGACTGGTCCTACCGTTCCGAGTTCGACAATGACGCTTTCAACACGCCGGAGATCCACCAGGATGGCTATCACCTGCTGAATGCCAACATTACCTGGGAGAATGTGGATGAAAATATCGCTTTCGTCTTTGGTGTGAAAAACATCACCGACGAGAAATATCTGCAGACCGGGATTATCGGTGACGCCTTCCAAGCCTATGAAGGTCTCTATGACCGCGGTCGCCAGTGGTACATCACCGGCCGGTTTGACTTCTGATCTGTCGAAGCGCTAAACGACCCCATAACGCTTCGAACTGAACCCGGACAGCGGCGATATATCGCGCTGCCCGGGTTTCTTTATATAGCATTTTATAGCGAGAGGAAAATATGTCTGAAGAACTGAAAAAGGGTTTTCAAAAGGCGCTGCGCCGGATGGCGGCGAGCGTCTCCATTGTGACAGCAGGTGATGGAAAGGAACGGGCGGGAGCAACCGTCAGTTCCGTGGTCTCGGTCAGTTTCGAGCCCCTGTCATTGCTGGTCTGTATTCACCGCTCTTCGCTGTTTCATAAAATGATCAGCGCGCAGGAGCACTTTTGTATCAACCTGTTGCAGGACAACCAGCAGGAGATCTCTGATCGTTTCAGTCGTCCGGCCTCACAAGCAGATCTGTTCAGGCAGGGGAACTGGTGTGAACAGGGCGGGCTTCCCTGGCTGGAAGATGCCCAGGCTGTCTTCTTTCTCAGGAAAGCAGAAGCGGTGGAGTTCGGCTCCCATACCGTCTTTATCGGAGAAGTTGAGGAGGTGCTGAGCCGGGAAGAGGTGGCGCCTCTGGTCTATCTCGATGGGGGGTATCGCAAAGTACCGGCCTGACGAAAAAACAGCACCCCCGCGGGGGTGCTGTAAAGTTTAACGGGATGGTCTATGAGGTTGGGTATCCCGTCTGGGAGAAAGTTAATCTGTCGCCATCAGGCAGCTTCGCTGTGCGCCTGGATGAATTTCCTGGCTTCGGCAGGGTCATAGAGCCAAGGATCTACCCGGCGCGGGTCGTTGAAAGCGCCTGCAAAGATACGGCCGATGGCCTGGTTGCTTTGCGCTGCGCCGAAGATTTCCACAATGTGGTCCGGCAGCGGGGTCAGGAAAGTATTGGTGAACTTGATGACCCAGTGGGCATAGTCCATGTAGGCATCGAAAGTACCCTGCATCCAGTTTTCGTCAAAGGCCCTGCCGCGATTGTCGACAATGCGTTTCAGGTAGATGGCAGCCGCCTTGCTGGCGTTGTTGGAGCCCTGGCCGGTGATCGGGTCGTTCAGGCAGATGGCGTCGGCGATACCGAGCACAATCTGGCCGGACGGCAGGTAGCCGATGGGTTTGCGCACCGTCGGCGGGAAGCGGCCGGTAAGTCGGGCATTGTCGTCGGTGAGTTTGATGTTCCGGCAGCGTTCTCCGAGCCAGGGGAAGAACCTGTCCAGCAATGTCTTTGTCATTTCCAGATGCTGGTCCGGAGTTTTGACTTCGTGCCAGACATCCATTTCGCCGCCGGGGACAGCTTCAAAGGTCATGATGTCGCAGGCGCCGCTGGTGGTCAGGCCAGGGAAGGTGACGCATTCGCCGATGCCCGGGTTGACGTTGATGTTCAGGCTTGGGGTGTGCTCATAGGGTTCCATGCCGGTAAAGTACACCAGGGACAGGCCGCGCATGGGCTGATGAAACTGGCATTTTTCCACATCCTTTTCGAACAGGCTGCCGATTTCCCCCTTGCCGGACGCAACAATGACCAGATCGCTGGTGCTGCAATAGTCTTCCAGATGTTCGATCCCGGCTTCAAGAATGGTTAATGTGCCGCCGAGTTTTTCAAACTCTTCCATCCAGCGCGGCATTTTGACCCGCTGGTCGATGGAGTTGCCGGCACCGTCCAGCGGTGCGTGCCAGTCGATCATCGGTTTGGCTGAGTTTCCGATCATCATGTTGACATTGTTATAGGCGGGCGCTTCATCGTCCCAGAAATTCAGGCCCAGTTCCCGCTCGTGGTCCAGGGCTTCCTGGTACATGGACTGGCTCGACATGATCCGTCCCGTCCTGATTTCTTCACCGGTCCGGTTGGAGACGATTTCCACTTCGATCTCGCTGTGGAGCAGTCCAATACCCAGTTGCAGGCCTGCCTGGCCAGCGCCGATAATGGTCACTTTCATGAAACTTCCTTTCCTTTCTCTAGGAATTCTTCGCTTTTGTGTCATGACCATCAGTATGTCGCGCGCGGGGAAGGGTGCCTATTCCGAGACTTCAGCAATTATGCAGAAACTGGGGAATTGTGGATGAAACAGGGAAAGTAATCAGGCTCTCAGGGTTTCGGACGGGGAGATGCCATATCTCTTGCGATACACTACCGAGAAACGGCCCAACTGGGTAAAACCCCATTTGGTGGCGATTTCCGTGACCGTATCGTCCGCGGTCGCCTTCATCAGATCGCGATGCGCCCTGTCCAGTCGGACAGAAGCAAGAAAACGCATTGGCGTGGTGCCCCGGAACTGGCGAAAGCCGCTGAAAAGCTGGTTGGCCTTGGCGCCGGTGACATCGATCAGGGTTTCAATGGTAATGGGGCTGGCGGCATTCTCCAGAATAAATTCCTCGGCAAGCTTTACATGCCTTGGCGCGACCGCACAGGTGCGGGAATGCAGCGAGTCACTGTAATTGTGGGGCTGCATATGCAGCAGGCTGGTCATAACCAGTTGTTCCATCTCCTTGACCATAAACGGATGCTTGACCAGGTCCGGGTTGTGTTTGATGGACTCCAGCAGGAAGCCAAGCGATCTTTTCCAGCTTGCTCCGTTTACCGAGGTGAGGTCGAGGTCCAGGTCGAAATCGATGCTTCGGGAGATCGGACTGCCGAGCAGATTGGACAAGTGTTGTTCCAGCTTTGCGCGCTCTATCTTCAGGACAAGCTTCCGGCAGTCGCTGCTCCATCTCATTTTCAGAGAGCGGGCCGGGTTTGGAATGGAGGCATGCTGCGGCGTCGAGGTGACGGTGCGCCCGCCGCAACTTATTTCGGCATGACCATTGAGGGGAATCTGGATCAGATAGAATTTTTCCAGTTCGCCGGGTTCTATGGCGACATCGGCGCCATAGCTCATTTCGACCAGAGAGAACTGGTCAAGCTTCATTCTTTTGTGCCAGTAGTAAAGACCCGGGTCCCGTTGTTCTTTCCTGAGTGTATGGGAACAAAACAGGCTGGAGACGATTTCCCGCGTCTCGTCCAGGGAACCGGAACTGGTAACAGGTAAAGATGAAAAATACCCTGAATACATCTTCTTGCCTTGTCATCTGTCTATGTGGACAGGCTATATTGTGCATGTCTTGCAAACATCGCCTGCCGGCCCGGAGGTGTCAGCGGATTTTTATTTTTGTATCCGCACTCCGTCCGTGTCGGAGGACGGAATTTATCCTCCATTTTTCTTTACATTTCCAATTTCTGGCATGTAATATAAATTAAATATCAATAAAAAATCAATGGAAAATGTAATATGAATGAGCCCAAAAAGATCAAAATGATATTGCCCGTGCCGCTTCCTGCGGAGGCGATAGGGATGTTTGAACAGCAGATTCCGGAAAATTTGCGCCGGTCCGATATAACCATTGATTTTGTTGCCCCCCGCAACGGGGCAAAGATCCTGGATTCCTTTTATGAATTCACCCTGGCAGATGCCTTTGTCCTTGACGCCGGCATGGCCGCCGAAAAAGAAGGATATGATGCGGTTTGCATCAACTCCATGAGTGATTCCGGTCTGCATGCCCTCCGATCCTGTCTCTCCATACCGGTGATCGGTCCCTGTGAAGCCACATTGCTGACGGCTTGCATGACCGGTCAGAAATTTTCCATCCTGACGATGTGGGACAGATGGAAGCCCATGTATATGAAGACCATTCGCGAGCAGGGGCTGCAGACCCGACTGGCCTCGATACGCGCCATTGGTGTCAATCCGGATGCGGAGGAATTGCTGGCGGGCAAGGAGGAAGTTGTTTTCGACCTCCTAAAGCGTGAAGGCGAGGCCGCGATTGAGAAAGACGGCGCCGATGTCATTATTCTGGGCTCGACCACCATGTATCAGTCCTATGATTTTCTGTCGGCCAACCTGCCGGTGCCGGTACTGAACCCGGGGCTCATTGCGCTTAAGACCTGTGAAATGTTCCTGGATCTGGGGATGGCACATAGTCCGCGCTATTACCAGCCGCCCCGGGAAAAGGATGAGAATTTGTTTTCAGGCGTTGAATGCAAGTTTGCCTGAACAGTGTACTGTTGCAAGAAAGCTTTGATTTTCTTTGAAAAATTGATTGAGGCTATGTAGAACTATAATTGAAGTTTAAAGCTTTGCAGAGGAAGAATGATGACGAAAGACGAAAATCTGGATCCGACCTACTACAGGCGCTGGCATCTGGCCAAGACCATTCCCGAGCTCAAGGTAACGGAATTTGAATATGCGGTCATCCGCTATTATGAAGCCTTCATCCGCTGGGTGCAAAGTGCAGTTGAAGTGGTTTCCCCACTGGATATCGGGTTTGCAGAGCATCTAATTCTGCATGTTATCCGCATGCAGAACCGGCCCAAGGCAGCCGCAACCATCGCCCGGATGATCAATCGTGACGATATTCCCAATATTCAGTATTGTCTGCGTAAACTTGAAACGGCGAAATTGATCGAAAAGAAGAAGGAAAAGGGCTCCAAGACCTTTACCTATTCGGTGACGGAAGAGGGCCAGAAGCTGACCAACGAATATAGTGATCTGCGGTCTGAGTTGCTGATCAAGAATCTGTCTGCGATCGCCGATGTTCAGGAGCGCCTGGAAGACGCGACCCAGCTTTTGTCGGTGCTGACAGGTGTTTACGAGGAAAGCGGGCGAATTTCTTCGACCTATAATCAGAAGCCGGCCGAATAGAAAGATTCCATAAGTTCTGATCGGGCCCTCATGATGCCGTGAGGGCCTTTTTTGTTTTAAAATTAATATTCAATAAAAAATAAATTGAAAATCAATAGAAAATAAATATATAAAATACTCCAAGACATATCAACGGAGACCTGCAACCGGAGGAATTTCGGAGCGCTGCAGGTGTCCAGAACAGGGCAAATGGAGTTAGGGCATTGGAAAATAATCCGGAAATCGGTCAGAAAATTGAAACCTGCGGTTATCTGACGAACTATCATGATGCGGGCGAAGGTGACGTTGTGATTCTGCTGCACGGGTCCGGCGCCGGGGTTTCCGGCTGGGCCAACTGGCGGGGCATGATTCCCCTGCTGTCCACTCGCTTCCGGGTCATTGTCCCGGACCTGGTGGGTTTTGGCTACACCGAAACCCCCGGGGACTTTGAGTTTGATTTCATGTCCAGCTGGATCGACCAGATCGTGGCGTTGATGGATGGGCTGGGCCTTGAAAAGGCGCATCTGGTTGGCAACAGCTTCGGCGGCTCTCTGTCCATGTGGCTGGCGAGCCAGTATCCGGATCGCTTCGGCCGTTTGGTTCTGATGGGGCCCGGTGGCTGGCCGCTTGAGGTTAATTCCGAACTGGAAGAACTTTGGGGCTATACCCCTTCTGTGGAAAATATGAAACGGATCATGGATATCATGGCCTATGATCGCGGCCTGGTGACTGACGAACTGGCCGAGCTGCGTTACCGGGCGACGATCCGCCCCGGCGCCCAGGAGACTTTCGAGCGGGTTTTCCCGGTGCCGCGCCAGCGCTGGCTCGACGCCCAGGTCCTTTCCGTTGCCCAACTGCAGAATATTACCCATGAAACCCTGCTGATCCATGGCCGGGATGATATTGTGGTGTCGCCGGAAGTCTCCCTGAACCTGCATCGGCATATCAGGAACTCGCAACTGCACATGTTCGGCAACTGCGGCCACTGGACTCAGATTGAGCATGCGGCGCGCTTTAACCAGCTGGTGCAGAATTTCCTGGATGAAGAGTAAGGGGTGAAAGCCCCGTAGAGGAGTTTATTATGAGTAACGCGAACCTCTTTGCGCTCTTTCAGAACAGCTATGCCGGAAAATCTGAACGGCCGGTGATTATCGATCCGGACGGGACGGTCAGATACAGTTTCGGTGATCTGGAGGAGTATACCGCCCGGATAGCTGCATTGTTGACTGAACTGCAGGTTGGCCGGGGCGACCGGGTCGTGGTTCAGGTGGACAAGTCGCCGGAAATGCTTTTTCTTTATCTTGCCTGTCTGCGCAAGGGGGTGATTTTCATTCCCCTCAATACCGCCTACACACAGGAGGAAGTTCGTTACTTCCTGAGTGATGCGACACCGGGGCTGCTGGTTTGTGATCCGGAAAAGGAACCAGCACTGAAGCAGGTGGCGGCCGATGTAGATGTCGCCCATATCCTCACCCTGGACAGTAATGGCACGGGAAGTCTGACCGATGCCGCAGCCGTCGTTAAGCCGGATGAAGCAATAGAGGAGATGGCCGATGAGGATATTGCCGCCATCCTTTATACTTCCGGTACGACCGGGCGGTCCAAGGGGGCAATGCTGACCCACAAGAACCTGTCCAGCAATGTGCAGGCTTTGCATCAGGTCTGGCAGTGGGAGCCGGGGGATGTGTTGCTGCATGCGTTGCCGATTTTTCACGCCCACGGTCTGTTTGTCGGCTGCCATCTGGCACTGCTGAACGGGTCGCCGATGATCTTCCTGGCAAAATTCGACCTGGATCTGGTGCTGGAGAATTTACCGAAGGCGACGGTATTCATGGGCGTTCCCACCTTCTACACACGGCTGCTGGGAGACCCGCGTTTCACGCCGGAGCTTGCCCAGGGCATGCGCCTGTTTATTTCCGGGTCGGCGCCGCTGCAGGCGGAGACCTTCACGGAATTTGAGCAACGTACCGGGAAAAGAATCCTGGAACGTTATGGCATGACTGAGGCTATCATGATTACCTCCAATCCCTATGAAAATGATGCCCGTGTCGCCGGGACTGTGGGGATGGCCCTGCCGGGTGTCAGCGTCCGGGTGGTGGATGATGAAGGTCAAATGTTGCCGGCCGGTGAAGTGGGAAATCTGGAAATTACCGGTCCCAATGTGTTCAAAGGCTACTGGAAAATGCCGGAAAAGACAGCCGAGGAATTCACGGATGACGGCTATTTCCGCACCGGTGATCTGGCCACCAGGTCTGAAGACGGCAGGGTGACCATTGTCGGGCGCAGCAAGGACCTGATCATTTCCGGCGGCTATAACGTCTACCCCAAGGAGATCGAGGCGGTTATTGATGACCTGGCCGGCGTGAAGGAATCAGCTGTCATTGGCGTGCCGCACAATGATTTCGGTGAAGCGGTCGTGGCCATTGTGGTGCGTGGACCGGACGGAAAGATTTCGGAAGAGGATATCATTGACGCCCTGAAGGGCAAGCTGGCCCGCTTCAAGCAACCCAAAAAGACCTTCTTTATGGAGGAACTTCCCCGCAACACCATGGGCAAGGTGCAGAAAAACGAGCTGCGTCAGATCCATCGGGACCTGTTCGCGGGATAGCGGGGTGCGCGCTGTCAGATATGACGCTTTTGGCGGTCCGGAGGTCCTGAAACCTGTGGAGATAGAGCCTTTACCTGCCCCGACGGGGCGGCAGGTCAAGGTGGCGGTCCGGGCGTCGTCGGTCAATCCTATCGATATGAAGATCCGCGCCGGATCCCTGGATGTGGGTATCCGGCCGCCGGCCGTGCCCGGGTTTGACGCGGCCGGAGAAGTCATCGAAACCGGTCCGGACGTCGCCGATTTTGCTGTCGGCGACAGGGTTTTCTATGCGGCTGATTTCAATTCTCCCTCAGGAACCCACGCCGACGAGCATCTGGTGGACGAGAGGGTCATCTGGCACATGCCTGAGGGACTGTCCTTTGTCGAGGCTGCCGCGCTGCCGCTGGCGGGCGGGACGGCGTGGGATGCGCTCAGCTGTCTGTACCCGGTGAGGGACGGTGATGCGGTTCTCATTCACGGCGGGACCGGAGGTGTGGGGGCGCTTGCCGTCCAGATCGCCCTGGCACGCGGTGCCAAAGTCTTCGCCACCTGCCACAGCAGCATGACCGGCCACCTGCGGGAAATCGGCGTGCGCAGGGTGATCGCCTATGACAGCGAGGAATTTGTCCGGGCCGTAGAGGAGTTATGCCCGGAAGGTGTGGATGTTGTCTATGACACGGTCGGGCGGGGGCTTCTTGAAAAATCCATTCCCGCTGTGGGGGATTTCGGCACCATGATCTCCATCGCGCCGCCGACCGGCAACCTGGACAGGGCCTATCGCAAGAACCTCACTGTAAAATTCCAGTTCTCACTGCGCGAACGGCGTAAGCTGAAGGGGCTTGCAGATCTTGTAGAAGCAGGAAAATTTCGCCCCCATATTCACCGGGTTTTTGCCCTCGGGGAAATATCCGATGCCCATGCCCTGCTGGCCGGCAGGAATCATGTCTTTGGCAAACTGGCGATTGATCACACGCTTTGAAAAAAGGGACCCCCGCACCAGGGAAGGTAAGACGTGCGGGGGCCAGTTTAAGTCAAGCAGAAAGCAGTTTGCCGGCGCCGGGGGCGACGGTCTTGAGGCCAAGCCGTTTCATCATCACGTAGGCCGTGGAGATACTGGAGGTAACGACCGGCAGGTCGGTCATGGCCTGGACCCTGTCTACGGCGGCCAGCGACGGCATCTGAACGCAGGCGGACAACACGACAGCGTCGGCGCCATCGGTTTTCAGGTCCTGGAAAATATCCACAAGGGCAAGCGGATCCCGGGCGCCAACTTCAAGATTGTCGTCAATTTCCAGACTGATGCTGTCCAGGGTCTCGATCCCTTCGGCGGCCAGATACTCAATCACCAGATTGGTGAGGGGGCGCATATAGGGGGCAATCAGGGCCACCTTGCGGGCGCCAAGATCATGGAGGGCTTCACACAGTGCGCCGGCGCTGGTGACAATAGACGCGTCACAGTTATTTTCCCTGCTGGCGGCAATCAGGTTCTTTTCTGCCGTATTGTGATAGCCGTTGCCGCGGCTCATGATCGCGACCAGGCAAGCGTATCCCATCACGTCCATACGCGCGTCTGCCAGTTCTGCCGCGCAACGCAGCGACTGGTTGTCCATTTCCTCCAGTTCTTCCTTGGTGACTTTCAGCATACGCATGCGGCTGGAATGAAAGCTGAACCGTTCCGGTTCGATCGATTCCCGGGCCCGAAAAATCGCCGGTATTTCCGTTTCCATGGTGGTGTTCGAGCTGGGCACGATCTGCCCGATTCTGATTAATTTTTGAGTCATTCTGGACCTGTCCCTGATATTTGCCCGCTCCGTGCGGGCATTGTTTCTTTGGTGAAAGGCGCTGAAAACCTAAAGAAATCAACGCCTCATCGATTGTGTAGAATAGATTTATAGATTTTCAATAAAAAATCAATTGAAATTCTATTTTAAATCTATTACCGATTAGTTACGGGTATGGCAGTCGACATTGACTGATCAGAAAAAGCAAAATTTAGAGGATTAAGATGAACTCAATTCACGTAGACCTTCTGGGCACCGAAACGCGTTTCTACGACACGGGTAAATACCGCACACGGACCATTGAGGTGGTTAACGACAAACAGCCGCTGTTCCTGCTGCACGGCGGTGGCGGCCATGCGGAAACCTATTCCCGCAACATGGTGGCCCTGTCCAAATCAAGTCATCCCTATGCCATTGATTTCATCTGGCATGGCATGTCCTCCCGGCCGGATTTTTCCAAGGCCGGGCCGAATGATAAGGATCACTGGCTCAGCCAGTTCACCGATCAGCTTCTCAACCTGATGGATCATCTCGGCATTGAAAAAGCGTCTGTCGAAGGAGAATCCCTGGGTGGCTGGATCGCCATGGATATGGCCATCAACCATCCTGATCGCACCGAAAAGGTTATTCTGAATACGGCCTGGGGAATGAGCTTCGACCCCAGCAAGGTTCACGAAGGCGACCATGACCTGGACGCTCTGCGGGAAACGTCAGTCAACGCTCTGATGAACCCCACCCCTGAACTGTTGCGCAAGCGGCTGGAATGGCTGATGCCTCTGGGCGGCGTGACCGATGAACTGGTGCAGTTGCGCTATGCACTCTGGTCGATTCCGGAAACCCGCGACGCACTGCTGAAATATTATGACTATCTGTTCGCGCCGAACATTGCCGAATTCTATTTCACGGAAGAAGATTTTCCGAAAATCGAATGTCCGGCCCTGGTCCTGTGGAGCGACAAGAATCCCATTCATGGCGTTGATGCCGCGGACCGTCTTGCGGAACTGATCCCCAATTCACAGAAACACATCATGGAAGGGTGTGCCCACTGGCCGCAGTGGGAACGACCGGAGGAACATGACGAGGTGGTGAACGCCTTTCTGGCCTCCTGAACCAGAATATTTTGTATAGACGAGGAGACTGTAAATGAATGAAGTAAAACCGGTGCGGCGCCGTTCGGGAGAAGGTGGCAAGCACGGCATCAGCGAGGCGAGGAAGAATGACGCCCGCACGCAGAGCCAGTATCAGCCTTACAAGGATGCGGAGTGGGGTTTTGTCAACCACTGGTATCCGGCCCTGTTCAGCGAGGAGCTGAAAGAAGAAGAGGTTGAAGGGATCACCATCTGCGGTATTCCGATTGTGCTGCGTCGCGTGGACGGCAAGGTTTACGCCCTGAAAGACCAGTGTATTCACCGGGGCGTGCGGCTTTCTTCCAAACCCATGTGCCTGACCAAAAACACCATCTCCTGCTGGTACCACGGTTTTACTTTCAATCTTGACGACGGCGATCTCAGCACTATCGTCGGCAACCCTGATGACAAGCTGATCGGCACCACCGGTATCACCTCCTATCCGGTGGAAGAAGTCGGCGGGATGATTTTTGTCTTTGTTCGTGAAGATGACTATCCGCTGGAAGATGTGCCGCCGCTTTCGGAAGACCTGCCGATCCGGTTCCCGGAGAGCAGCGAAGAGTTTCCCCATCCGCTGTGGCCGGCTTCACCCAGCCTGCTGGATGACAATGCCGTTTGTCTCGGCATGCACCGGACCGGTGAAGCCAACTGGCGCATCGCCTGCGAAAACGGTTTTGATAACGCCCATATCTTGGTGCACAAGGATAATTCCATTATCCATGCCAAGGACTGGGTACTGCCGTTGGGGATCCGCCCCGCCAGTGACGACTGTATCACCACCATGGAAGAGGAAGACAAGCCCAAGGGCTTGATGCAGTGGCTGTTTACCGACCGCTGGGAACCCATTCTCGAGAACAAGAAGGTCGATCTCAAAGTTGAAGGCCTGAACAGCCGCTTCTACCGCACTTCCGTGGTGCTTCCCGGTGTGTTGATGGTGGAAAACTGGCCGGAAGAACATGTGGTTCAGCTGGAATGGTATGTGCCGATCACCGACGACACCTATGAGTATTGGGAAGTCCTGGTCAAGGTCTGCAACACCGAGGAAGAGCGCAAAGCGTTCCAGTATCGCTTTGACGTTTTCTATAAACCGCTTTGCCTGGAAGGATTCAACGACTGCGATCTATATGCCCGTGAAGCCATGCAGGATTTCTACGCGGACGGCACCGGCTGGGACGACGAACAGCTTGTCGACACCGATGTATCGCCGATCACCTGGCGCAAGGTGGCGTCGCGCCATAATCGCGGCATTGCCAAACCGGGCAGGGGCGTGGACGGGTCTGTCAAGGCGTCCAGCATCCGCATGCGTCGTCTGGCGGAAGGCAAGAAGCTGGGCTATTTCGTGGAAAAAATCGAAGAATAAAGAGGAGAGGTCCTGCCGCAAGGCAGGGCCTTTTTTCTTCTCAGGGTAATTGAAGAAAAACCAAAAGGTACAAAGGGTATGTCAGGCGTAAAACATTCCGTAACGCTGAATTTTTCCGACGGGGAAAGCCGCCGGATCGAGGTGGCCGAGGATGAGAATATTCTCGATGTGGCGCTCGATCAGGAGGTTCCGCTTCTCTATCAGTGCAGGAGCGGAAGCTGCGCGGCCTGCCAGGCAAAACTTGTTGAGGGCAGTGCTGAAATGCGCAGGGATGTCGCGGCTTCCCTGCTGAAGAGCGAACAGCAGGAAGGCCAGCGTCTGATCTGTATTACCACACCGCAAAGCGACTGTACGCTTGAACTGGATTATGACAGTACGGCCGGAAGCAACCAGCCGGTCCGGGCCAACGCTTTTATCGATGCTATCGAATGGGTGTCCCGTGATGTGGTGAAACTGAGCATGGAACTGGCCGACGGGGACTGGATTGATTTTATCCCGGGGCAGTTCATTCAGGTCAAGGTTCCGGGAACCGAACAGTTTCGCAGCTATTCCTTTGCCAGTACGCCGGCGGACCTGCCGAAAATTGAACTGCTGATCCGTGTGCTGGAAGACGGCGTCATGTCGTCCTACCTGCGGGACCGGGCCCGGGTGGATGATGTGCTGGAAATCGAAGGCGCCTTCGGGTCCTTCTTCCTGCGGGACGGCGTCAAGGCGCCACACATCATGATCGCCGGCGGGACCGGGCTTGCCCCGATGATGTCCATGCTGGATGTGATCCGGGTCCGTAGCGGCAAAAAGCCGAATATCCTGCTCAGCTTTGGCTGCGTGGACCGGGACGGCCTTTTCTATGTCGAAGAACTTGATCTCAGGCAACAGTGGATGCCGACCCTGCAAAACCGGATCTCCGTCGATAAAGGGGAGGCGGAAGAGGGAATCCTTGTTGGAAATCCTGTTTCAAGTCTTGCCAGTGATGCAATCGATGAGAATGCGGTCGCCTACCTTTGCGGGCCGCCGGGCATGATCGAAGCCGCCCAGTCCTTCCTGCTCGACGCGGGACTGAAACCGGAAAATATACATGCGGAAAAATTTGTGCCCAGCGAGTAGTCGCCGGCACGGCAAAAATAACAAGTGGTGGAAATGCTAAAGGAGACAAGACAATGAGCGTCAGTGGACTGGGCTATCTGGCCCTGAATGTAACCAATATGAAGGAATGGCTGGAGATCGCCACGGGAATTTTCAGCATGGAAGTCCTGCAGAGAGCCGACAGCGAGGCGGTGGATCTCAGGATTGACGACTATCATCATCGCTTTACTCTCTATCCTGCGGCTGAGGACTCCATTGCAGCCGTGGGCTGGGAAACTAAATCCCTGGCGGACCTGGAAGACCTGGTCGGCCGGCTACGCGATTACGGCGTGGAAGTCACCAAAGGAACGGACGCTCTGAAGGAAGAGCGCAAGGTCATCGAGCTTTACCAGTTTATCGATCCGGCCAGCGGCACGCCATCGGAACTTTTCTATGCCCCGCAACGGGAAATGTATCCCTTCAAACCGACCCGCGGGATTGACGGCTACAAGACCGGCGACCTCGGTCTTGGCCATGTGGTCTATGTGGTCAGGGACTATGAGGAAAGCAAGAAGTTCTACGAGCGGGTGCTGGGCTTTAAACTCTCGGACTACATCATCTGGGACGACAAGGACGCCACCTTCTATCATTGCAATGCCCGCCATCATTCCCTGGCCATCATGAAGCCGTTCGGTGACTTCAAGGGCGGCGAATTCAACCATGTCATGATCGAGGCAAAATCCGTCAATGATATCGGTTATGCCTATGATGTGGCGCGCGAAATGCAACTGCCGCTGATCATGGAAATGGGCCGTCACACCAATGACCATGTCCAGTCCTTCTACATCGTGACACCGTCCGGTTTCGGGATCGAATATGGTTATGGCGGTCTGCTCATTGATGAAAACTGGAGCGTGCGCAGCTATGACTCGCCGCGTCTCTGGGGGCATCATTCACCGGAAGAGGAGTGAGTTTGCGGATGAGTGACCTCTTCAGACTTTCTGCGACAAAAGCCGCCCGGGCCATCGCCCGGGGGGAACTCACCTCGGAAGCCCTGGTTACCTCTTGTCTTGAACGTATTGAAGCGCGGGAAGGGACAGTGCGGGCCTGGGCCTATGTGGCCGCGGAACAGGCTCTGGCCGAAGCGCGGGAAAGAGACCGTTCTGCTGCCAGCGGTCCGTTGCACGGCGTCCCGGTCGGGATCAAGGATGTGATTGATACGGCGGATATGCCGACCGACTACGGCAGTGATGCTTTCGACGGTTTCCAGCCAAGGGAAGACGCCGAATGTGTCCGGCTGCTGAAGGAAGCCGGGGCCATAATTCTCGGCAAGACTGTCACTGCCGAATTCGCCACCTATCGTCCGGGGCCGACCCGCAATCCCCATAATCCGGATCATACGCCGGGGGGATCCTCCAGCGGATCTGCCGCGGCGGTGGCGGACTTTCATGTCCCCCTGACACTTGGCACCCAGACGGCGGGGTCGGTTATCCGGCCGGCGTCTTTCTGCGGGGTGATCGGTTTCAAGCCGACCCGCAAGCGCTATGACACCGGTGGTATGGTCGATACCGCCCATCATCTGGACACGCTTGGCGGTTTTGGTCGGGCGGTGGAAGACCTGGAACTGCTCGACAGTGTTCTCGGGAGCGAGACAAAGGATATCGAGCCGACGTCTGAACCGCCGAGGATCGGGCTCTACCGGTCAGGGGCCTGGAACCAGGCCAGCCCGGAAACCCAGAAACTATTTTTTGAAACCGCGGATGTTCTGCGGGACGCCGGCGCCGAGCTGATGGGGGTAGAGGGCAGTGAGCTGTTCGATCGTCTCGGGGAAGCCCAGCGCCTGATTCACATGCGGGAAGCCTGGATTTGCCTCGGTCCCGTTGTGGAAAAGCATGCTGACAGGATCAGCGATGTCCTCAAGCAATTCATTGCCGCGGGGCGCGATCTGCCGGCCGAAAAATATCTCGAGGCACTGGATATCCAGAAAGTCTGCGTGAACGAACAGGATAGTCTGTTCGGCGAATGTGATTTTCTGCTGACCCCTTCCGCACCGGGGATTGCCCCCTATGGCATCGATAGCACCGGAGATCCCGTCTTTAACCGGATGTGGACTGCGCTTGGTACGCCCTGTCTCGGATTCCCTGTGAAGGAAGGGGAGAAGGGGCTTCCGATCGGCCTGCAGATTATCGGCCGGCAGGGGCAGGACAGGGAAATTCTCGGCTTCGGTCACTGGATGGTCAATGTGGCCGGCCGCTGGCAAAGCAAACTGTAAAGCGATCATCAGGGAGAACGCTATGGAACCGACAACACAGATACCTTTCACGCAAGAACAGAAGCGCTGGTACGACCAGGCATGTGAAAAGCTGGACCAGGATCGCCTGAAGAAGCTTCTGTTTGACCTGACCGATATTCACAGTCCGACCGGGGCTACAGCCGACGCCAGCCAGTTTATGACGTCCTATATGAGCAATATGGGCATGAAGGCCGCCTACCATCCCATGAATGACATCTCAGGCAACACGCTGGGCGAATTGCGGGGCACCGGCGACGGCGCGACCCTGCTGCTTTACGCACCGATCGATACCCATCTCGAAGGAGATGAAAGCGATTATCCCTGGGCCGGTCCGAAACAGTATGTGGACCTGAAACCGCAGGCGAAAATGGTTGATGACTGGGTTTACGGGCTCGGTTCTTCCAACCCCAAGGCCATGGTGGCGACCCTGACCGAGGTGGTCAATGCCCTGATCGATGCGGACGTTCCTTTGGTCGGCGATATCAATCTGGGCTTTGCCGACGGCGGCATGCCGGTCACCATTCCCTGGCGCGATAATGCCGGGATGTCAAACGGCGTGGAGCATCTGATTAACCGCGGCATGGCGCCGGATTACGCCATTATCATGAAACCCTGGAACTGGGTATATCATGAGGAGCCGGGCATGGGCTGGTTCAAGGTCACGGTCTGGGGCACTCTGGGGTATGCCGGTGTGCCGCGCGGCCTGCCGGACTTCAGGAGTTCCATTGTTCCGGCCGCCGGTTTCATTCTCGAACTCGAGGACTGGCTCCAGGAATATACCGAACGCAACACTTCCGGCGTAATCCGGCCCGACGGCTGGATTTCGGCAGTGCGTGCCGGCTGGCCCGAGCGTCCGGCCTTTCCCTCTGCCGCTACGGAAATCTATTTCGACGTTCGCATCAATCCACGTACCAGCCCGGGCGAAGTCAAGGCGCAGGTAGCCAGCTTCATGCGGGATATTCAGGCGAAACATCCCGATCTCGAAGTGGAGTGGGAAATGTATGGCTCTACACCGGGTGGCACCACTGATCCCGACAACTGGATTATCCAGTCTGCCCGTCGCGGCTGGGAACATATTGAGGGTGAAAATTATCGTGACCCGGATTTGCTCGGCGGTCAGACAGACGGCGCTGCCCTGCGGCGCATGGGCATTCCCACAGCACGTATGGGCTGGCCCTGGCCGGCAGAGGGCTCCCCGGAAGAAATAGCCGAAGGGCTTGGCGGCATGGGGGCCACCTATGTGCCGGACCTTATGCCCTGCGCTCAAAAAATACTCTATGCGGTGATCGATACCTGCACCCGCAAGCGTTCAGAAACAGGTCTCTAGGCTGAAGGAGATACCTGGAAAGACAAAAATATTCAGCAACAGTCAAACCAAACCGGCAAACATGCCAAAATGGAGGATTTTAAGTATGTATATAATCAGGACAAAATACACAGGGTTAAAAAGTCTTTTGCTTGCCACCGCGGTAAGTACACCGTTGCTTGCGGGCACGATTGTCCAGGCGGAGGAAGAGGCGGCAGCCGAGAACGGCAATGTTTCGGTCTTTGAAGAGATCGTTGTGACGTCTCAGAAAAGGGAACAGATGATCCAGGACGTAGGGCTTGCCGTGACGGCCCTGTCCGGGGACCAGATGAGGGCGCTGGGCATGACCCAGAGCGTGGATGTGGCCCGTATCACGCCCGGGGTTTATGTTTCCGGCAGCATCGGCGGTCAGATGTCCCAGTTTACCATTCGCGGCGTGACCCAGAATGATTTTACCGACTCCGTGGAATCTCCGGTTGCCGTCTATGTGGACGAGGGTTACATCGCCATGATGCAGGGGCAGACCTTTTCCACCTTTGATGTTGATCGGGTGGAGGTGATCAAGGGGCCGCAGAGTACACTGTTCGGCCGTAACGCCACCGGCGGTGTGGTGCATTATATTACCCGCAAGCCGACCGAGGAAACCGAAGGTTTTGTCGACCTGACCTATGGCCGTTTCAACCAGGTCAAGGCGGAGGCTGCCATCGGTGGCGCCCTGTCTGATAAAGTGCTGGGCCGGGTTTCTGTTTTCTACAGCTATAACGACGCCTTCCTCAAGAACGAGTTCCCGGACGGCGCAGTCAATATCGGTGGTCCCGTGCCGGGTGGCGGCCAGGACCTGTATAACGACGATACCCTGGCCGGTCGGGCCCAGTTGCTGTTCAAGATCAATGATGAAGCGGAACTTCTGATCAGTGGTTTTGCGGCGGATTCCAATCTTTCCGAGGCGCCTTATCAGAATGTTGCCACCATAGCCGAAGTCGATGCCCAGGGCCGGGTGATCAACAGTTATTATTCCGATGCAGACGAAGTGCGCGAGGCCATCGGTCCCGGCGGCGTCAATGCGGAAGTTGACGGCAGCGGTGTGGCCACGCTTCGTCCGGTGCCGGGCGGTGATTTCTTTGGCTATATCGATCCGGACGGCAGCGGCTGGCGGACTTCCAAGGACTTCGCTTTCAGCGATATCAACCAGTTTACTACCTACGGAACAACGGCGAAACTGACCTGGGATATCGGAAACATGACCCTGATTGCCATTTCCGATTACAAGCATTTCGACAAGTTTGCTACCAACGACGTTGATGCCGGACCGGCGGATCAGTTTGTTTATGCCTCCGGCGCCGACGAAGATACCTTTACCCAGGAAATCAGGCTGGAAGGGGATAGCGACCGGTTCCGCTGGATCACCGGTCTGTACTATCTCTATATCGACAACTCAACACAGAATGGCTTCCTGGTTATGCCGTCCTCTGTCATGAGCCCGGCCTTCCTGGGGGCGGGTGTCGGGGCGGATCTGGTCAACCTGATCGACCTGACCACCAATTCCTATTCTGCCTTCGGCCAGATCGAATATGACCTGACCGACACGCTGACCTTCACCGCGGGGGCCCGCGTGATCCGCGAGGAAAAGGATTATGCCTTCTCCCAGGGGCTCTACGCCAATGCGGATAACCTGGCCATTGATACGAATACGCTGATCGTGCCGTTGCGGTCTGATTATGCAGAAAGTGCAGGCGATACTTTCTGGGCCGGGAAGGTTCAGCTGGACTGGCGCCCGACTGATGATCTGCTGGTTTATGCCGGCATCAACCGCGGGGTAAAGGCGGGAAGCTTCAATGCCAAGCTGCCTGACGGTTCCACGCCGCTGTCCGATGATGCGATCGGCTACGGCGAGGAAATCCTGACGTCCTATGAGATCGGTTTCAAGGCAACCTTTATGGATGGCAAGGCACGACTGAACGGTGCGGCCTACTATTATGACTATGAAGATTATCAGGCTTCTGTATTTTCCAACGTGTCCAGTGTGACCGAAAATGCGGATGCGATGATCAAAGGGATGGAGCTGGAACTGTTTATCAACCCGGCTTCCGGTCTCGATATCATGCTGAGCGCCAGTTATGTGGATGCCGAGGTGGAGAACCTGGAAATTGCGCCGGGTGTGTTCAGGGACGTGAAGCCGGCGTTTACCCCGGATTTCCAGGCCACCGGCCTGATCCGCTATGAGTTTGAACCGGAAGTCTTCGGTGGCCATGTTTCAGTTCAGGCAGATGCCACCTTTGTGGATGAAATCTATCACAATATCCGGAACTTCGACTCCCAGAAACTGGACAGCTATGTCATCACCAATGTGCGGGCAGACTGGACCAGTGTCGACATGGACTGGACGGTATCCGCCTTTGTCAGCAACGTCTTTGATGAAAGCTATGCGACCATCGGATTTGACCTGGCAAATCTGTGCGGCTGTAATGAAATGCTGTACGGCAAACCCCGCTGGTGGGGCGTCTCCGTTCGTCGTGATTTCTAGAATAAAAGCCAGTATAAAACTGGAGAGCGGGCCGGAGGATATTCCGGCCCGCTGTCTTTTAAGTGTTTGTTCTTTATTTTAACCAATATCGATACAGAACTCTTTCTTTTCATCCCTGTTCTCAGGTCACATGCATGAAGGTTGTGCGCAAAAATTGCGCACTACTGCCTTTAACTATCTGTAAAATATAACGTCTGTGGTGTGGACCAGAGGCCCCATTCCTAAATCTTTTTCCAGCAATAAATTCCCGTTTTCCGACCGCCGTCGTTGAACTGTCATATAGGCCTGCTAGGAAAGCTGATCATATTATTCTTCTGGAGTGGATCAGAAAATGTCGATTGGTATCTGGCAGATTGCCATTGTTGTCGCCCTTGGTGTCCTGTTGTTCGGCCGCGGTCGGATTTCCGACCTGATGGGTGACGTCGCGCGGGGTATTACCTCCTTCAAAAAAGAAATGAATTCGGTCGAAGACAACTCTTCCCGACTGGCGGAAGGGGAAACCTCCTCTTCCGGCAGCAAGACCGGCGCCTGATCAGAACTGGCATAGAGGGTTTCCCGGATGTTTGATATCGGTGCCATGGAAATGATGGTGGTGGCGGTGATTGCCATTGTTGTCATCGGTCCCCGCGATTTGCCCAAGGCGCTCCGCGCGATGGGGCGGTTCTGGGGCCATGTCCGGGACCTCAAGGAAACTGTAACCGACCAGGTTGAAGAACTGATCAGCCAGGATGAAATGGCCGAAATCAGGAAGGTGCGCGAGCAGGCCATGGCGGCAAAAAACCTGGCCCAGGGCAAAATTGATATTGCAGATCAGAATCAGTCTAAGACAAATAATAAGGTCTAGTTATATTAGGGCCTTACCGATGTTCTATGTGACCCGCCTGTAACAGAACTGTCTCCAAACTGATACAATTTTATACAATTTCACGGCTGGAAATCAGCTTCTTTCGGGACCGGGGCGGCCTGCTCCGGCAATCCCGTTTGCTCGATAACAAATAGTTAAAAAAACGTTAATTTTGTTTCGATCCTAGTTTCACAATTCATCTCTAGTTTCTTCGGCAGTCAAGCATTGATCCTCGTCTTTCAAAGGGGATGGGTGGGTTTGATTATTTTCTTAACTTCAACTTTAACAGAGAGATGTTGGACATGGACAAGATTGTCAAAGATGTTAACGGTACGGAGACCGTTGAACATGAAGTCAATGAAATTGCCGCTGAGCTGGAAAGCAAAGCACACGATATGGATGCTTCAGTGGATATGCCGCTGGAAAACCGTGGTAACGCTTCCGAGCCGATCGGCGTGCTGATGGCCAAGCGGATCAAGCGCCGCAGCTTTATGAAAGGTTCTGCCGCTGCTGCTTCCGTTTCCGCTATGGTTGCTTCCCCCATGATGGCGACCAAAGCTGCTGCTGCTCCGGCCGACAGCCTGACCTTCACCCCGATCGAAGGTTCCACCGAAGACACTGCCGTTGTTCCGGAAGGTTACGAGTGGTACTCCATCCTGCAGTTCGGCCAGTCCCTGAGCCCGTTTGTTTCCGACCTGTCCGACGCTGACCTGGTGGCTGGCAAGCACCTGACCAACAAAGGCGCCAAGGACCAGGCCGAGCAGTTTGGCTACAACAACGACGCGGTTGAGTTCTTTGCCTTGCCGACACCGGACTCCAATGGTAAAAACAATGCCGTGATCTGTGTGAACCACGAATATATCAACGACAACCTGGTGTATCCGGACCGCGGTTCCTACGGCAGCACTGCCGACTATTTCATGGCTTATCCGACAGCCGACAAATGGGCCCGCAATGCCATCGGCATGACCGTTGCCGAAATCGAGCGCAAGCACGGCAAATGGCAGGTTGTTAAATCCTCCGGCTTTAACCGCCGTATCACCATGAACACACCGTTTGCGCTGACCGGTCCGGCCCGCAAGAATGAGTATCTGCAGACTTCCGCCAACCCGGCTGGTACCCGTGTCAAAGGGACCTACAACAACTGTGCTGCCGGCGGCACGCCCTGGGGCACTTACCTGTCTGCTGAAGAAAACACCGACGGTGTCTTCTCCAACTTCGCCGGTCTGGAAGCCGCTCTGTCCGGTTCAACCGATCCGAAAGACATCAAGCTGCTTGACATGCACCGTCGCCTGCAGCCGGCATCCGGCAGCAGCTACCTCGGCTTCGAAGCTTTCGATGATCGCTTCGACGTTGCTAAAGAGCCGCACGAGCCGTTCCGTTTCGGTTGGGTTTGTGAAGTTGACCCCTATGATCCGGGCGCTGCGCCGCGCAAACTGACCGCCCTGGGTCGCTTCAAGCACGAATGTGCCACAACCATCGAAGCCGCCAACAAACATTGTGTGGTTTACATGGGTGACGACGCCCGCTTCGAATATGTTTATAAATTCGTTTCCGAGCGCAAAATCAACAAAAACCGTCGCCGCAACAAAAACCTGCTGAACAAAGGTACACTCTATGTGGCCAAGTTCAACGAAGACGGCACCGGTGAGTGGATGGCAGTGGACTATGACAGCCAGGAAGTGCTGCAGACCGCCAAGGTTGAAGGCACTGACATTCCGCAGTTCGACAACCAGGCTGAAGTTCTGATCAACGCCCGTCGCGCCGGTGACCTGCTGGGCGCTACCCCGATGGACCGTCCGGAAGATGTGGAAGCCAACCCGGTGACCCGCAAGGTCTATGTCGCTTGTACCAACAACACTAAACGTACCTCCGGTGACTCTATTGCTGAGCGTGACGGCCGTGACGTACAGCAGTTCCCGGACATCGCCAACCCGCGTCCGGCCAACAGCTGGGGCCATATCATCGAAATCTCCGAAGATGGTGACGACAACACAGCCACCAGCTTCACCTGGGAAATTTTCCTGCTGGCCGGTGATCCCCAGTCTTCCGCTGGTCGCTTCCTGACCCAGGACGAAGACCTGAACGATGTGGATCTGGGCAGCGAAGAAGCCCTGGACCGTGACGACACCTACTATGCCGGTTTTGCTCACGGTGACCTGGTTAGCCCGATCGGCGCTCCGGACAACATCAGCTTCGACAAACAGGGCAATCTGTGGATCGTGACTGACGGTTCCCAGCCGACCGGCGTTCACAACGGTACATTCGCTGTTCCGACCGAAGGTCCGAACCGTGGTTACCTGCGTCAGTTCATGAGCGGCCCGAACGACTCAGAAGTTTGCGGCTGTGAATTTACTCCGGACAACCGCACCCTGCTCCTGAACATCCAGCACCCGGGTGACCGCGGTGTTCTGGGTACGCCGAACTCCAACTTCCCGAACGGTGGTTCTTCCGAGCCCCGTCCGACCCTGATCGGTGTTCGTCGCAAGGACAACAAGCCGGTTGGCCGCTAAGACCGACCGTCATTAAATTGCAAAGGGAAGGGGCCATTCTGGCCCCTTCTTTCGTTATGGGAGACGTGTAGTGAGTAACCTGCTATCAGACCAAGTTGGGCCGGGCATGATCACCGGGGAACGCATCCCCAATTTTGCCCGCCTGGATACGTCCGGGAGCGCGCGGCTGTTTTACGATCTCTGTTGTGGGCAGGGGGCGCTGATCCTGCTGGCGCCGGCAGGTTGGCAGGACGGTGAGGTCATGGCGGAGTGCCGGGCCCGTGCTGAACAACAGGGCCTGGTGCCGATCCTGTTGTCGGTTTCGCCCGGGACCCAGGGGCAGGACGGCTGGATTGTGCTGGTGGATACGGACGGCGCCCTGATCCGGCATTTTACCGGCCTGGATACTGCCGCGGGACTGGAAAAGCCGGAGATGATTCTGACGGACAGTACCCTCCGGGTTGCCTGGCGCGGCACCGGACCCTTACCCGCACTTGCGGATCGCAGCAATGTTGTACCGCCGGTGTTGCAGGTGCCAGGCCTTTTTTCGCCGGATGAATGCCGGAGCCTGATCAGCTATTTTCAGCAGGGCAGCGCGGAACTGTCCGGCTCCCACGGCGCTGCCGGGGATGGCGTGGCACTTGAGTACCGGCCGGATCTTAAACGGCGCCGGGATGTTCATGTGCATGACAGCACACTGACGGAACGTCTCATGATGCTGATTTCCCGGCGGTTGGGACCCGAACTCAGGCAGGTGTATCATTTCACCCCCTCCCAGGTGGAAAAGTTCAAGCTGGCCTGTTACAGCAACGAAGATGAGGGCCATTTTGCAGTTCACCGGGACAATTCGACACCGGATGCACGGCAGCGCAAATTTGCCCTGACCGTAAACCTGAACACCGGTGACTATGAAGGCGGTGGCCTGGTGTTTCCGGAATATTCATCGACGCCGGTGGTGCCGCCCCGCGGGGGTGCCGTGGTTTTTTCCTGCGGTCTCGCCCACCGGGTTCTGCCCGTAACCAGGGGGCAGCGTTACGTGCTGATCAGCTTTTTCAGCTGATGCCGTCGGGAGAGCGGTTGCCGGGCCGGTGTTCGATGATCTCGGCTGGGGTGGCAAAGCCGGGCCGGAAACGGATGATGGTGTGGTAATCAAATTCCCGTCCTGCGGACATTGTGATGGTCTGGTCAAGCCGGTAATTCCCCGCCGTCAGCCCCTTGTCTTTCGCCTCCGCTGCGTGGAAAAAGGCCTGGCGGTCAGAAGGCTTCAGGCGCCGGAGGCTGCGCTGAAGCAGGTCCGGCAAATAACGAGCATCAATCACCGTTCCGCCGTAGCGGGTCAGGGCCGGGGCGAGGATCCGGAATGTGGCGGCAGAAACAAATCCCAGGCTTTCCAGTTCCCGGATATCCTGGAACGGGGCGACCGTGGCGCGGTAATTTACAATGCGCTCTGCTGTCTCCCGCGCGTCAATCTGGCCCATGCCGCTTTCTTCCAGTACGGCCCGGATCAATGTTGCATCCGCCCGGTTGACGTCCAGCTTTGAAACTTCCGGAAATAGCGCGGTCAGGTGAATTGGCTTTCCAGATTTCCGGGGGAGTGCAACTTCCTGCGCGATCGGTATCTCTTCCCCGGCGATCATCTGCGCCATGATATGGTTTGCTTCGCCAAGGGCGAGGGCGCGTGCCTGTCGGTCCTCCTGGTCATGGGTCAGGGCCAGGCTGTCGCCGGTGCCGCTGCGCAGGATCAGGATAACGAAGACGGAAATCAGGATCACCGCCCAGAGGACGGTGATGAGCGCGAAGCCGGCCTCGGCATCCCGGCGGTCAGTCATCGGATTTGGCAGCCGGGGCGATACGGCTCAGCCGTTCCCGGAGTTCCTTGGTGACTTCCTGGGCTTCCCTGGTGGAGCCGATGACCCGGGGTGTAATCAGCACCAGAAGTTCGGTGCGCTTGTTGGCGTAACCGGTGGTCTTGAACAGATTTCCCATCAGCGGGATTTTGCTGATCACCGGCACACCGCTTTCCTCCTCGCTGATCTGATGCTGGATCAGGCCACCAAGGGCGATGGTGGCGCCGCTTTTAACGGCGATGGTGCTGGCCAGATAACGTTGCTGGATGGTCGGGGCATCGATGCCGGAGGTCAGGGTTTCGACCACATTGGAGACTTCCTGCTCCACATCGATCAGCACCATGCCGGAGCTGTTGACCCGCGGGGTGACGCGCAGGATCACACCGGTGTCCCGATAGTCGATGCTGTTGACAATCAGGGGATTGGAGTTCTCCGTGCTGGTGGCGGACTGGACCGGCACCGGCACCTCGTCGCCGACCTGCAGGATCGCGGTCTGGTTGTTGAGCACCATTAGCTGCGGCGAGGAGACGATTTCCACGTCTGTGACGCTGTCCAGTGCATTGAGTACCGCCCTCGCATCCGGGTCATCAAACACGGCAGAAAACCCGGGAAAGGAACTGGCAACCGTGCCGGTATCAGCATCGGACAGGGTCAGGTCGAAATCCCCTTCCTGGAAAAACCACTGCAGGCCGTAACGCAGGTCATTGTTGAGCTTCACCTCGGCGACGGTCGCCTCGATCATCACTTGCAGCGGTTCGATATCCAGTTGCTTGAGGGATGATTTGATCAGCCGGTAGTCCTGTTGCGAGGCCATGATCAGCAGCGCGTTGTTGCGGTCGTCGGCAATGATGCGCAGGTTGTCGGCGACAAAACTGACCTGGGCTTCCTGCTGCGAGTTTCGGGCCTCGCCAAGGGTGCTCATGGCAGAGCTGGTTCTGCCGGCGTGCTCGCTGGTGTCCTGGTTCCGATTGTCTGTGCCGGAGGACAGGCGTTTGGGGGTGAGGCCGGGGGCGACGGTGCTATTGTTGCCAAGGGTGTGTTGCTCGGCGCCGAAAATGCCGCCCAGGACAGTCGCCAGGTCGCGGGCCCGGCCGTTCTGGACCTTGTAGACATAGAGCCGGTTGCCGCTGCTCTGGCCGCCGTGGTCCAGTTCGGTGATCCACTCGCGGCTGCGTTCCAGCAGGTCCGGATTAACGGCGATGACCATGATGGCATTCATGCGCTCGACCGGCAGGAACTGCACTGCGTTGGGGGCCGTATCGCCGCTGGCGGTGGCAAACAGGGTTTCCAGTTCCCTGATCACGTCGGTGGCATTGGCGGCTTCCAGCGGATACAGGCCGTAGGACATGCCCTGCATCCAGTCGACGTCAAAGACCGAAATCATGTCGATCAGGCTCATCCGCTCCGGACCGGTGCCGGCGATGACCAGCAGGTTGCGTTCCGGCTCGACGGTGACCTTGGCGCGAACGGGCACAAAGGGTTCGATGATGTCCATAATCCGGTCGGCAGAGACATGCTTCAGCGGCAGGATATGGAGGCCGTAGCCGGCTTTGATGTCCTTGGATGACAGTCCCACCAGATGCCCGCCCGGGAAGTCGTCCGCGGCGGCAGATTTGATATGATAGGTTACACCGTCGAATACCAGGCGGCCGCCCACCGTATCCAGAGCGCTTTCAAAGGCCATCAGCAGGGCCGGCCGTGGCAGGCTCTCGCCGGTCTGCAGGGAAATGCGGCCGTCAATGGCGGGATCAACGCTGTAGGCGGCTTTCAGAATTTTGCCGAAAATCACATCGGCGACGGCGCGGATATCCGCATTCTGGAAGTTCAGGTCAACTCCGTCGCCGGAGGCCTGCCACTGTTTTACGGAGGGCAGGGCGCTTGCCACAACCTGGCCCGTGCCTCTCTTTTCGAAGCCTCCATTGGGACCCGCTTCACCTTCCGGGGAAATGTCAGCGGGACCGTTGTCGGAAACTTCTGTTTCCATCGGCAGGGTATCCAGTCGGTTCAATGTCGCGGACGTCGGGCTTTCACTGTTGCCGTACAGGGAACAGCCTTGCAAAATCAATATGACGGTAAGCCCGAGGAGGGGTTGAACAATGATATTTTTTGCGACCTGAAACATAACCCTGCGCACCTTATTCTGATGAGATTCCAAACCAAGAATAATTGGCCGCCTATTGTGACAGCGGTTTTACAAGCGCTCAGTCATCTACCTGCGGGATCGTATATTTTCCGATCTTGAGCGGTTCCGGTTCCTCATTGGCCATTTTTCCCGGATTTGAGGTGTTTTTTGCCGGTTTTCGTACTGATGAGAATGTGGCTTTTTCCGTCTCTTGCGACACTGATTCGGTCTGCAGGGACAGGGTCAGGGTCCGCCCATTTTTTTCCAGTTCGACCGAGTTGGCGGCAGCACTTCTGACGGTCCAGCCCGCGAAACTATCGCCAACCGCCACTTCCCGGCTTTCCCCGTCTTCGCTCTCCAGGATAACCCAGACTGTTTTACCGGACCGGATGATACCCATCAGGCGGGGTTGCCCTTCAGCGGGTTCTGCTATGACGTTTTTGTCCTGCGTTTGCCGGGGTTCGTCCTCGCTGTCATAAAGCGGGAAGGCGTTTGCCTGGCGGGCGAAAACATAAAGGGCCTGTTTGTCCGTTTCCTGGATAGGTTGGGAAATGGACCGGGATGACATGTTGGCGGGGCTCTCCCGGTCGGTATGGTAGAGAGTGACAAGGGAGAGAACAAAGACAACAAGGCTGGCGCCCGCGCAAAAGGCCAGAACAGTGTCAAAAATATTCCAGGACTCTGTCCATTTGGTCATGGCGCGTCCTCCCCGATATCCGCCAGGCCGGAAACGACAAATTTAGTGGCCAGATTACGGCTGTTGTCTGCCCCCGGCCGGGCACTCGGCGCCTTTTCCCGCACTGTCAGTTGATCCACAACAAGGGCGATTTCCGCTGTTTCAATATCAAGCAGAATAGCTGTCAGCATCTCATAGTTCAGCTCGACGCTGACCTGCAGGTCGACCCGTTCCGATTTGTCCGGGTTCTGGCTTTGCAGGCGCATCATTTTCAGGTCGGCGCCGTGATCTTCCAACAGCGACTGGATGTAACGCTGCAGTTCCGCCCCGGCGAGGGCATGGCTTTCCCCCTGCAGGTAGGTGTTCTGCCAGTCAGTATTTTGCTCCAGTTCCGCCAGTCGGGCGACAATCTCGTCTTTCCGTCCGGCAAGGCGAGTATACTTCTCTACCAGTCCGCGGGTCTGTGTCAGGGCGCTGATATTCTGCGCTGTGCCGGACACCCCGGGGGCAAACAGGAGGGTATAGGCCAGCCACACCAGAACGGCAAGGATCAGGACGGCCAGCAGCCGGCCGGCAAGTGAGCGGGGATCAGTTGTCATTGTCTGTCTCCCCGTTGATGATGGCCCTAAGGGTAAAGGCTTCGCGACCGTCCACTTCCAGGGTGACCTGGCTGTCAAACTCTATTCCGCGGATCAGGTCCAGCTGTTTCAGTTTCTCAATCGTCTCGGCCGCGCGAATGCTGTTGCCACCAAGTAGCAGCAGATTGTCCCGCACTTCGATGGTTTCGATTTCCATGCTGCCGTCCAGCGCCCGGCCGATTTCCGCCAGCGCCCGAAGCCTTGACGGGCTTCCGTCCCGCAGGTTGAGGGCGGCGGTCTGTTTTTGCGCCAGCCGGTTCAGGTCCTGCTGCAGGTTGGCGGCCTGGGTGGCGGATTCCTGGATTTGGCCCAACTCCGCCCGGGCCTGTTCAAGCTGCCGGCCGGAAAGCAGCAGAGGCACATAGGACGCAAGCAGCAGGAACGAAGATGTGAGACCGGCAAGGACAAGCCGCCGCCGTGACCTGCTCTTGTGCTGGCGGGACCAGGGAGTGTCGTTTGCGGTTAGTGGAAGGACCATTTCCGTCGACAGGCACAGGCCGTCAACGCCTTCCAGGGCGGCGCCGTCAAGTTGCCGCACCGGCAGGATCACGACCCGGCAGGACAGTTGTCCGGCCTGAGCCGCCGGGCTGACTTTGTAGCCGCCGAGCACCTGCTCTGGCCGGAAAGGGGTGCGTTCCTCGATTTCCAGCTTTACCAGGTCTTCGAGATGACGATAGCTGCTGGCCGGCAGGGAAAAAGTAAAATCCAGTGTCTGGCTGTCCTCCAGCCTGAGGAGGTTGGCCGCATTGTTGCCGGGACCAGACAACCAGCTCCCCGGGATCAAATTTTCCAGGGCCTCGAACCACCAGTCCAGGGCCTTTTCCACATTCCAGCCTGCCTGACGCAAAAGTCCGCCCCGCCAGAAACAGCCCAGCACAGGCGCCGTGAGCGGGCCGTCAAAAAGTCTTGTGACCTGTGGTTCAATAGGTGTCGGTTTCATTCTCGTTTTCTTGGGCTTTCGGCAGCAATAACGGCCTTATATACAAGCCAATTGTTTCAGTTTGATCACCATCGTCGGGATTTTCGCAGGCGATTCGGATCAGGTCGGGACCGTGCGACGGGAAAGACCACTGGTTGCTCCAGCGCCCCCGGTCGCCGTTCTGCTGATAATAGGAAATGCCGAGGATACGCGGCCCGAGTTCGAGCTGTTTATGCTCGACCAGGTTTTTCCCGTTCATGGTGGCAAGGGACAGGTGCAGTGTTCCTTCCTCAAGGGCCAGACGCGCCCGGTACAGCCCCGGCGGCAGGGCGTCAATCGGGGAGCGCACCAGGAAATCCAGGCGTTTTGAGGTGCCGGAAAAGGCGAGCCGCTGGCCCTCGTCGGCAGTCGTTTCAAAAGCCGGGGCCGCCTGTTCCACAAGCCTTTTCAGCAAGCGTTTCACGGCAATGTCAGCGTGGAGCTCCAGGCTGCTTTGCTCTGTCGCCTGCAGGGATTTCTGGCTGAAGCCGATAATGCCGGTGATCATCAGCATGATCAGGGACAACAGCGCGATGCTGATCAGGATTTCCAGCAGGGTGAAGCCGGCTGACTTGTCGTCGGGACGGGGGCTCATTGTTCCTCCTCCCGCCGGTGCAGCCACTGGCTGGACAGAAGTACCCGGTCCCCGGTCTTATCCAGGATCCGGATGTGTTCAAGGATAAATCCTTTTTCCGTCAAGCCCTCGGGACTGATATCCCGGACGCTGAGGCGCAGGTCGCCGGTCTCAGAAACCTTTTCTCCCGCCATGATCCGGGTCATGAGGTTTTCCGCCTGTGCCAGCCGGTCCAGTTCCTGCTGTTGCCTGACGGTCCGGTTCAGGCTGTCGGATATGCCGCCGAAGGCCGCCACCATCACCAGCGACAGGATGGCGAGTGCCACCAGGGTCTCGAGCAGGGTAAAGCCCCGTTCAGGATCAGGACGCCGGGGCACGGGTCACCTGTCCGGTCAGCCAGTCGATTTTCAGGACCTCGGAAAAGGGCCCTTTCCCTAAGCGGATTTCACCGCCGGTGGAACTGCCGTCGGGATAAAACAGGATCTGTCCCTGGTCCTTTTGTTCCCCGAGTTCACGGGCAGTGACCATGTCCAGCCGATCCAGGCCGGCGAGGGACAGGCTGTCCCGCTCATTGGCGAGGCGCTTGTCGGTCAGGTCCAGGACCAGAGCCTGGGGTCGGGCCGTCTGCCGGGCCCTGAGGCCGGTATCCAGCACCAGCTGGCGGCTTTCCTGTACCAGGCGCGTGAGCTCGGTGCGCGCGTTGCCGCTGAACAGGCGCGGCCCGGCAAGGCCCGCCAGCAGCGCCAGGATGGCGATCACCACCAGAATCTCCAGCAGCGTATAGCCCTGATCGCCTGCGTGAGGGTTATTTGCGGGCCACGATGTCCGCATTCTCGTTTTCTCCGCCTGCCACCTTGTCGGCGCCATAGCTCATCAGGTCGTAGGCACGGTCCGTTCCGGGTTTTTTATAGACATAGGGCGTGCCCCAGGGATCGATGATGCCGCTTTCCTTTTCCAGATAGGGGCCATTCCAGCTGGCGGCGTCTTTCGGCGCGGTGAGCAGGGCCTGGAGCCCGTCATCGGTGCTGGGGTAATCGCCGACTTCCAGGCGGTAGAGATTAAGCGCAGCGGCCAGGTTTTCCAGCTGTACACCGGCCACATCTTCCTTGGCGGAGCCGAGGTATTTCAATACCGCCGGTGCGGCGAAAGTGGCCAGCAGCGCCAGGATCGCCAGCACCACCAGAAGTTCCAGCAGGGTATAGCCTTCGTCACCGGCTCTTTGTTGATATTTCCGTTTGTTGCCCATGTTTCTTACTTCATACAAGTTCGTTGATACCAAGAACGGCGGACATGATGGACCAGATCACGAGCCCGACCACGATCCCCATGATGAGGGTGACAACGGGGGTGAGCAGGCTAGTCAGCCGGTTGAGTTTCTTTTCCATCCGGCGTTCGATGATGTCGGCAAGCCGGGTCAGCATATGGGGAAGCTGGTTTGTTTCCTCGCCGATGCGCATGAACTGCAGGCTGAGGCGGGGCAGCAGCCCGGTCCCCTCCAGCGCCTGCCACAGCGGGCGTCCCTGTTCCACTTCCTGACCGGCTTCCCTGAGTTTGTCATCCATCGCCCGGTTGCCGCTGCCCCGGGTCGCCAGCGCCAGTGCCTGCTGCAGGGAGACGCCACCCTCGGTCAGGATGGAAAGCGCGCGGGCGAACCGAACGGTGCCCAGGTCGACCACAAGACGGCGCAGCGGCCCGACTTTCAGCATCAGGGCGTCAATTCTGGCGCGTCCGTCCGCGCTGCGCAGCATCAGCAGCAGATAAAGGACCGGCAGTGCCAGCAACAGCAGGATCAGCGGGCCATAGTCGAGCGCGGCCTGACTGACATCCCACAGGATGCGGGTCAGCAGCGGCAGTTTTTCCCCGGCATTGGCGAAGATCGGTTCAAACCGCGGCAGCACCACAGTGACCATCAGCAGCACAACACCGATAGCGGCAATCACCAGGACCGTCGGATAGGTGAGGGCGGAGATCAGCTGGCTTTTCAGCTCCAGCGTCTTGCGGTGGTGTTCCGCCAGCCGGTTAAGGACGGCGGGCAGGGTCGCGCTCAGTTCCCCGGCCCGGATCAGGTTGAGGTCGATGCGGGAAAAACCGAATTCGGGTTCAGCCAGGCAGTCGGTGAGCTTTTCCCCGGCCCGGAGCTTGTCCAGCGCCGCCTGCATCAGTTGTCTTTGCCGGTCGGTGCGCAGGGTGTCGATCAGCAGGGCGAGGCTTTGTTCCATGGTCATGCCGGCACCCAGCAGCAGGGCGAGCTGTTCCATCATTTCCGCCCGGTCCTCAGCGGTGACGGCCTTGCTGCCGCCCACTTCCATGGCCAGCAACCGTCGGATCGCACCCTCGTCGCCGCTCAGGCTGACCGGGGACAGGCCTTCCCGGCGCAACTGGCGCAGGGCGTCCATGCGGTCGCGGGCGTCAAGTTCGCCTTTATGACTTTTTCCATCTGCGGACAGGGCATGATAGCTGAACTGAACCATTGGCCAGTACCCTAATACGAGCCGGAGGTCATGCGCAGCACCTCTTCGAGCGAGGTCCGGCCGCCGAGCGCTTTTTTGATGCCGCTGCCCCGCATGTTGACCCAGCCGTCGGACAGCAGGCTTTTCTCGATGTCGGCACTGTCCCGGTGCCCATATACCTGCTGACGCAATTGTTCATCAACCGGCATCAGTTCGTGGATGATGGTGCGACCCCTGTAGCCCGTGTGATCGCAGACCGGGCAGCCCGCGGGCTGCCACAGGGTCACCTTGCCGTCGGTGACATGGCCGTCGAGGATCTGTTCCTGTCCGGCCAGATGGCGGCGCAGGACGTCCCCGTCCACCTGCACTTCCGTGCGGCAGTCCGGACACAGGCAGCGCACCAGGCGCTGGGCCGAGGCCCCGGCCAGGGTGGAGGCCAGCAGGTAATCGTCGACGCCCATATCCAGCAGCCGGGAGATGCTGGCGGCGGCGCTGTTGGTATGCAGGGTGGCCAGCACCAGATGGCCGGTCAGGGCCGCTTCGACGGCGATACTTGCCGTTTCCAGGTCGCGGATTTCGCCGATCAGCAGCACATTGGGATTATGGCGCAATGTGGCGCGCAGCACCCGGGCGAAGCTGAGGCCGATCTCCGGCTTGACCTGGGTCTGGACGATGCCCGGCAGTTCATATTCCACCGGGTCTTCCACGGTAATGATTTTGCGCTCCGGCTGATTGATGGATTTCAGCGCGGCGTAGAGTGTCGTGGTTTTCCCGGAACTGGTCGGGCCGGTGACCAGGAAAATGCCGTTGGGCCGGTGCAGGATCTCCATCAGGGCGGCGCTATCCCGGTCGGAAAAACCGAGTGCCGCAAAATCCAGTTCAACAGCCTGCTGGTCGAGGATCCGGATGACGATGGTTTCCCCGTGAATGGCCGGCAGGGTGGCGACGCGCAGGTCGATATTGCGGCCGCGGATGGTGGTGCGGATGCGACCGTCCTGGGGCAGGCGGTTTTCGGCAATATTCATATGGGCCAGCAGCTTGATGCGGGACAGCACCGCGGCGCGCGGGCCACGGTCGATTTTCTCGATCACTTTCAGCTGGCCGTCGAGCCGGAACCGGACAGTCAGGTCCCGTTCAGAGGATTCCAGGTGGATGTCGGTGGCTTTAAGCTCTACCGCCCGGTCCAGCAACCTGCTGACCAGCCTGATGACCGGCGCCTCGCTGGCCAGTTCCCTGAGGCGGCCAAGGTCCTCCTGCTCGACGCCTTCGGTCGTGCTGTCCGGCGCGGAAGTCTCAGCCGTATCGTGGTCCGCCAGGCTGCGCTCCAGCTGCGCCCGGGTGGCGATAAGGAGGGCGAGGGGCTTGCCCACGGCCAGGTCAATGGCGTGGATCAGGAACTTGTCGGTCGGGTCGGTGAGCGCCAGCGCAAAACCGTCTTCCTGATCCCGCAGGGGCAGGACCAGGTTTTCCCGCAGGAATTTGACGGGCAGGGGGCCCCCGGTCAGCAACTCCGGGTCCCGTTGTTCCAGGTCCGCGCCGCTCAGCAGGGAACAGCCGGTGAAGTCGGCCAGGGTGCGGCAGCATTGTTCGTCGTTCATCAGGCCGAGGCTGACCAGGATATGCGCCGGACGACCGCCGCTTTCCTCAGCCGCACGGCGGATGCGTGTTGCGCCGGTCTCATCAAGCACGTCCTGCCGCACCAGAAAGCTGACAAAATCCTCCGGCTGGTCCGCTACACCATGCTGTATTGACTGTTCTGACAATGACTGGGACATTTCCACTGAACCGCTGCAGGTCCTGCCCGGACCCGTTGAGATCTTAAGGTTTCAAACTAGAGCGGCTATGTGACATCGGTATGACAGAAATGCGAAGGGAAGGGTGGTGGGGACACCCTTCCCGGTATTGGTCAAGTCCGCTGTGAACCGTTACTTGCGGCGGGAACGAACAAGGCCCATGCTGGCCAGGCCGAGCAGGCCCAGCGACAGGGCGCCCGGGGCCGGTACATCCACAAACAGGACGGGGCCGAAATCCACATATTCTTCCCCGGCCCACTCCATGTCTTCCAGGTTGATAAGATCGATACGCCAGGCGATAACATCCCGGAGGATCAGGGCGTCAACAAAGCTATAGCCGTCAGAGAGACCGTCCCGGTCAACCTGCACCAGGGTGTCGTTGCCGTCCTGGATAAAGGATACATAGTCTTCCATCTCGGAAACGTCGGTGTCATACCCCAGCAGCAGGGTGGTGAGGTCCAGGTAATCTCCGGTTTCAAAGTCGATCAGGATGTCGGTTTTTGAGTCGAGGATGTCCATGAAGAAAACGTCAGATCCGGTACCGCCGCTGGCCCGGTCCCTGCCGTCACCGAGTACCATCAGGTCGTCGCCGTTCTGGCCGTACAGGCGGTCGTTGCCGGCGCCGCCGACAAGATAATCATTGTCATTGCCGCCAAACAGGCGGTCTGCGCCGTTTTCGCCAAAGAGGATGTCATTGCCGTTATTGCCATAGAGGTAGTCGGCGCCGCCGCCGCCGGCGACACGATCCTCGCCTGCGCCGGCGCGGATTTCATCCTGGCCGTTGCCGCCGAAGATATCATCATCGCCGCCGCGGCCCTTGATCAGGTCTGCGCCGCCGCGCCCATCAATAATGTCGTTGCCGTTTGTGCCGATGAGGATTTCATCTGAGGAATTGCCGATAATCACATCGGCCTGTGCGGTCGCGGTTGTCAAAAACACTGCCGCAAGAAAGCTGAACGCTAAAATATTTTTCATTGGTAGTCCTGTTCTTTTACTAAATCCCTGCCGGACAAGTCTGGATGCCTGCCCGGCTCTTTAAGCCCGATTGGTTCTTTATTCCCGCAGGTTGCGCACCGCGGGAATCCTGCAACGGCAAAGCAATATCTGCGCCAGAATGATATTTCTTATATAAAACAAAAGGTTATGATGTATTTTGGAGGGCTTGTCACAAAAACTGTAAAGTCTGCCGACAGCTCAATGTTACAAGGGTGTTTCAGTGATTTTTCAATTATATTTCAATAGGTTATAAGTCATTGAAATAACTGGGGCGGAACCTTCGAAACGGTGCCGGAATCGCAGATCAAAAGTTGTAAAATTATCCGACAGTCCTCCACCAGTCCGCGGACCGCCGGGGCCCTGTTCTTCAGCGGTTGCCCGGGGTCACCTTCTTCAAAGGCGGAATTTTCTCCCGAATGACGATATAAACTTACCATTTGGGCAGGCCGGGAATGTTCAAATGCAGCTGGATGCCCTAAACTGCATCCATGCAGTATCGAACAGGAAGTCAGTAAATTAATCCCAGCTTGCCCATGACCAGTCTTTTTCACAACTATGATCACCCCCTTGATGTGCTGTCTTTTCTTCTGGAGGCGGCAGGGAGAGGGGAAAAGACCGCCCTGGTGACGGTGACCGAGACCGTCGGCGGGTCGGTGCGTGCTCCCGGTGCCCTGATGGGGGTGCTGGAAGACGGCACCGTCGCCGGCTATGTCTCCAACGGCTGTGTCGACGGCAATCTGGTGTTTCAGGCGCAGCAGGCCATGGACACGAACACCCCGGCCCAGGTCAGGTACGGTCAGGGCTCTCCCTATGTGGATATCAAGCTGCCGTGTGGCGGCGCCATCGACCTGCTGATCACTCCCAACCCGGACCTGGAGGTCCTCCGCCAGGCCATCGAGCGCCTGTCGGATCGCCGGGAATGTGCGCTGGAGGTGGGCGTGGATGGAGGCCTGAAGCTCAGCGATACTCGCTCTGATATGTCCCGCTGGCGGGACGGGGAGACGTTCGTGGTCAGCTGCCTGCCCAAACTGCAGCTGCGCATTGCCGGCATCGGCGCAGAGGTGCTGGCCCTGACCCGGCTGGCCTGTGCCTCCGGCTTTGAGGTCATTGTCCAGTCGCCGGACGAAAACTGTCTGCGTCAGGCGCGGGCGCTCGGGGCTGGGACCACCGAGTTGCTGAACAGTCCCTCCCGGCCGCCGGAAAACCACGACGATATCTATACCGCCTTTGTGCTGATGTTCCATGACCACAGCTGGGAAACCGAGCTGCTGAAATCCGCCCTCGGCGGCAAAGCCTTTTACATCGGCGCCCTCGGCAGCCGCAAGGCCCACGCCATCCGCTGTGACCAGCTGGAGGAAGCAGGAGTCGACGACAGCGATATCGCCCGCATCCACGGTCCCATCGGGCTGGTGTCCTCGCTCCGGGATGCGTCCATGGTGGCGATCTCGACCCTGGCGGAAATCATCGAGGGCTACAGCAAGGTTATCCTGGACAGGACCGGCAAATAAAAATGGCGGGCCCGGCCCGCCATTTCCTTGGTAGAGAAGTTCGCCCAGTCAGGACAGCAGCACATAGGCGACGACCGCAACGGCAATCACCACGCCGCCGATCACAACCCACTTCACCACACCCGGACCTTCTTCAGGCGGCAGCTCGGCACCGGTTTCCACGCTGATGACCTGGGCCAGCTTCTTGAAGAACTGCCCGGCCAGCATATTTGCGGTGCTCTGGATCAGGCGTCCGCCCAGTTGGGCGATCTTGCCGGTCACTTCCGCATCCACATCATAGCTGAGCTTGGTGCCAACCTCCGTCTCGGTCAGGGTGACCTTGGCCGCCCCCTTGGCATTGCCCATGGAGCCGGCGCTGCCGGCGCCGCTCAGGGTATAGCTGTGTGGCGGGTTGAGGTCGCTGAGTTCCACCTGGCCCTCAAAGCTGGCGGTCACCGGGCCGATGCGGTTGGTCACCTTGGCTTTAAAACTGTTCTCGCCGATCCGTTCCATGCTTTCGCAGCCGGGAATGCATTTGGCCAGGATCTCCGGATCGTTGATGGCCTCCCAGACTTCTGCCTTGGTGGCGGGAATTTCGTTTTCACCTGTAATTTTCATTGATGTCTTCCTGTTTCTTTAAATGTTCATTGGGGCATTGCCCCGAAAAGTTGCGCCTCTTCCGGCGTGTCGATGTCGGTCATGAAATGGTTGTTGGGAACCTCGAACCGGTGCACCAGTTCGGGGTGGGCATCGATGAATTTCCGGCATCCCGGCACCTGCCTGTCAGCCTTGATATCCCGTGCCAGGGACGCCGGAAATATCACCGGGTTGCCTCTGGCGCCTTGGAAATAGGGGATGAAGATTTTATCTCTACCGCTATGCATAAATCCGTCGATCAGCAGGGCAATGTCTGCTTCCTCCAGCAGCGGCTGGTCGGCGAGGGCAAGCATGACCGCTTCCCCGTCCATAGCCGCCGCCTGGAAACCGGCCCGGGCGGTGGACTGCCGTCCTTCCTGATAGTCCGGGTTGACCACACAGCGCACGTCGAGGCCGCTGAGGGCTTCACGCACCCGGTCCGCTTCATGGCCGAGGACGACGATGACCCGCTCGGCGCAGGCCCGGTAGCGGCGCACGGCCCGGCGGACCAGCGGCTCGCCGTCAATTTCGAGCAGCAGCTTGTTGGCTTCGCCCATGCGCCGGGACAGTCCTGCGGCAAGCACGACGATTTCTATGTCAGGACTAGCTGTCGTCACTCGGTTTCTTCTCATTCTTGATCTGGATGACCTGGGCCAGGATGGAGACGGCAATCTCCGCCGGCCCCCGGGCGCCGATATGCAACCCGGCCGGTGAGATCAGCCGGTCCAGATCCTGATCCGAGATCCCGCTTTCCACAAGCCGTTCTTTCCAGAAAGCGGCTTTTTTCATACTGGCCACAAAAAACACATGGGGGCAACAGCTTTTCACGGCGGCCTCCAGCGCAGCCTTGTCTTTGACGCCCTGGGTGGCGACGACAATATAGTCCGGGGCAGGTTTGTTGCCGGCGGCGAGATCGTCAAGGGTGAAGTTTTCCGTGGCCGCCGAGTTGCCGCCACTTTCCCCGTGCAGGGAGCGGAAGCCCAGCGCCCGGCCAAAGACCACGAGGGAATGGGCAAGTTCCGTTTCGCCGAATACCACCAGGGTCGGTTTGGGTTTGACCGGTTCGAGGAATACCTCCACTTCGCCTTTGCTCGGGCAGCTGCTGGGAAAGGTCTCGAGGCCTTCTTCTTCCTCGACCTCATCCATGCGTTCCTTGGGCATGGTGCGGATGAACTGGGGCTCGCCGCTCTCGATGGCGTGTTGTGCCGCCTTCTTGACCGCGCCCCTCAGGCAGCCGCCGCCGATGGTGCCGATAATCTCGCCGTCACCGGTGATGATCGCCTTGTCGCCGGGCTTGGCAGCGGCCGCACCATGGACCCGGATAATGGTGGCGACCACATAGGGAGTTTTGCCGTCCCAGCGCTCCTGGAAAGCGGCAACCGCATTTCTTGCCCCCAGCAGGGAGGTTTCCAGTTCACTAAGCGGCGGCAAGGTATTTCTCCAGCAGCAGAAGAGATCTGAGGTTATGCGCGGGGGCAAAGACATCGATTTGGCCCAGCGCTTTCTGCATGGCGTTGGTGGAAGGCTCATAACTCTCGCGACCCAGCATGGGATTGAGCCAGATGATTTTGTAGCAGCGAGTGCGGAGCCGTTTCAGCTCAGCTTCCAGCTTTTCCGGCGCACCGGTGTCATAACCGTCGCTCATGATGATGGCGACGGTTCGCTTGCCAGTATATTTCTGCGCGTAGTTGCGGTTGAAGGTGGCCAGCGCGTCACCAATCCGGGTGCCGCCGGACCAGCCCTGGCTGATCAGGGCCAGCTTTTCCATCATCTTGACCGGATCGGCTTCTTTCAGGGTCTGGGTGATATGCACCAGCCGGGTGTGGAACAGGAAGGCCTCGGCCCTGAGGAACCCGCCGGTCAGGGCATGGACGAAACGGGCAAAAAACAGTGAATAAGCGTCCATGGAGCCCGACACATCGACAAAAGTCAGCAGCGAAACAGGTGGCCGTTTTTTCAGCTTCTTTCTGATCTTGACCGGGAAACCGCCGGTTTCGATCATGTGGCGCAGGGTGCGGCGCAGGTCGATCACCACGCCTTTGTTGAACTTGCGGTAGCGCCGGGCGATCCGGTAGCGCATCTGCCGGGCCAGCCGTTCCGCCAGGGCCATCAGCCGCTCGAACTCCTCGGGATCGCTGATTTTGCCGAAATCGGCCCGGGCGCCTGAGCCTTTTTCTGAGGCACCGCCCTGGACGTTGCCGGTGCTTTGCTGTTCTTCTTCGCCGGATGTTTCGTCCTGTTGCTGCTTCCATTCGAAATAATGGGCCAGTCCGCCGCCGGAGGCGCCGGGGCCTTGTTCCTGTTCCTTGGAAACGACGGCTTCCCGGGCGGCCGACTTCTGGCGATAGACGGTGCGTTTCCGGCCCACCCGTTCGTTCCAGTAGGCGTCGAACAATTCGTCGAAGCGGCCGATTTCCGAAGGGGTGGAGCAAAAGACCACCTGCAGGGCCTGGCGGAAGCGCCGCTGCCGAAGGGTATCTTCCAGGGACAGTACCGAGCAGAGATCCGCCACATCCCGGCGGCCGATGGTATAACCGTTGTCCCGCAGCAGCCGGGAAAACTGCACCAGGCGGGCTTCGAAGCCGGGGATATCACTTGTTATGTTTGGGGTGGCCGTTTCTGTCATGCGGATTTGGCAATCAGTTTGGAGACGATTTCAACCGGCAGGGCGTCAATATCCTCCCGGGTTTTCAGGACACACAACAGGGTATTATGGATCAGTTCCACGTCATCGCCCAGGTCGCGGACATTCAGGCCGACAAGGGCGGCGGTCCAGTCCAGGGTTTCGGCGATGCCCGGGGTTTTCTTGAGGTCTTCCTTGCGCAGGGTCTGAATGAAGTTCACGATCTGGCTCGCAAGGCTCTCCGGACAGTCGGGCATTCTTTTGCGCACGATCCGGAGTTCGGTGCCGGCATCGGGATAGTCGATGTAATGATAGAGGCAACGCCGCCGCAGCGCGTCGGACAGTTCCCGGGTGCCGTTGGAGGTCAGGATCACCAGGGGAATGGTCTTGGCCTTGACGACGCCATATTCGGGAATGGAAATCTGGTATTCGGCCAGCAGTTCCAGCAGGAAGGCCTCGAACTCCTCATCGGCCCGGTCGATCTCGTCGATCAACAGGATCGGGGAGATGTCCTGGGTGATGGCCTGCAGCAGCGGACGTTTCAACAGGAAATCTTCAGAAAACAGGTCCTTGTCGGCAATAGGGGTATGCTCGTTGGCCTTCTTGGCGATGGTCAGGATCTGGCGCTGGTAGTTCCACTCATAGATGGCCTGGGTGGCGTCCAGCCCTTCATAGCATTGCAGGCGGATCAGCTTGCGGCCCATGGCCTCGGCCAGGGCGCTGGCGACAAAGGTCTTGCCGACCCCGGCTTCGCCTTCCAGCAGCAGCGGACGGGACAGCTTCTCCGCCATATACAGGGCAGTGGCCAGGACATCCTCGGCCACATAGGAGCCCTGTTCCAGATATTGTCGGTATTCCTGAACGCTACTCATCAAAAGCTTTCCAATGTTTGGTCATGGCAAGGAGAAAGGACAAAATTTCCATTTTGCCCTTTCTCGGATTGTTTTACCGGACGTGCGGCCCGGGATGGCTCAGAGCCCGAGGCTCTGGGCATAGGCCCAGATATTGGCCGATGTATGCGGCATATGGGTATGCACCCCGCCCAGTTTCTTGAAGGCGTCGTTGACCGCATTGGAGAAGGCCGGCACGCCGCCCACATGGGGGCTTTCACCAACGCCCTTGGCGCCGATCGGATGATGCGGGCTCGGCACTTCGGTATAGTCGGTTTCCCAATGGGGAGTCTCCACTGCTGTCGGCAGGAAGAAGTCCATCAGACTGCCGCCCTGGACGTTACCATACTCGTCATAATGGATCAGCTGGCCCATGGCGACGGCGAAGGCTTCAGTGAGGCCGCCGTGGATCTGGCCCTCGATAATCATCGGGTTGATCCGGGTGCCGCAGTCATCCAGGGCGTAGAAGCGCCGGATTTTACTTTCGCCGGTGTCCACATCAATGTCGACCACGCAGAAATAGGCGCCGTAAGGATAGGTGAAGTTCGGCGGATCATAGTAATCCACGGCCTCCAGCCCCATCTCCATGCCTTCCGGCACATTATTGTAGGCGGCCCAGGCAAGCTCCTTCATGGACTTGCGTTTTTCCGGATTGCCCTTGACCTGGAAGCCGTCCACATTCCATTCCAGATCGTCATGATGGACTTCCAGAAGGTGTGAGGCGATCAGCTGCGCTTTCTGCTTGATCTTGCGGCCGGCCCGGGCACAAGCGGCCCCCGCTACCGGGGTGGAGCGGGAGCCGTAGGTGCCGAGCCCGTAAGGCGCGGTGTCGGTGTCGCCCTCCTCGATGGTGATCATGTCAGACGGGATGCCGGTCTCGGTCGCCAGGATCTGGGCATAAGTGGTTTCATGGCCCTGTCCCTGGGACTTGGTGCCGAGCCGGGCGATGGCCGCGCCGGTCGGATGAACACGGATTTCACAGCTGTCGAACATACCGATGCCGAGAATGTCGCAGTTCTTGGACGGTCCGGCGCCGACAATTTCCGTAAAGAAGGAAATGCCGATGCCCATCAGTTGCCGGGACTTGCCGGCTTTGAAGTCCGCAAGCTTCTGGGCCTGTTCCTGGCGCAGCTGGTCATAGCCCACGGCGTCCATGGCCTTGGCCATAGCGGTGGGATAGTCGCCGCTGTCATACTCCCAGCCTGTGGCCGAGGTATAGGGGAACTGTTCCGGCTGGACGAAGTTTTTCTTGCGGATATCGGCCGGGTCCATGTCCAGTTTCTGGGCCAGCACGTCGATGATCCGCTCGATGGTATAGACCGCCTCGGTCACCCGGAACGAACAGCGATAGGCCACCCCGCCCGGTGCCTTGTTGGTATAGACCCCGTCCACCTGGATAAAGGCGGAGGGAATGTCATAGGAGCCGGTACAGACATGATACAGGCCGGCCGGGAATTTGGTCGGGTCGGCGCAGGCGTCAAAGGCCCCGTGGTCAGCCAGCACGTGCGAGCGCATGCCGAGGATCTTGCCGTCCTTGGTCGCCGCCAGTTCGGCAGTGATGTGATAGTCACGGGCGAAGGCGGTGGTGGTCAGGTTTTCGATCCGGTCCTCCACCCATTTGACCGGCGCGCCGGCAACGATGGTGCCGACCACGGACATGACGTAGCCGGGATAGACCCCGACTTTATTGCCGAAGCCGCCGCCGATATCCGGGGCAATGACCCGGATTTTATGTTCCGGGATATTGGCAATCAGCGAGGCCACAGTACGGACCACATGGGGCGCCTGGAAGGTGCCCCACAGGGTCAGCTGGCCGGTGATCTTGTCCATATTGGCCACAGAACAGCAGGTTTCCAGCGGACAGGGATGGACCCGGGGATGGGCCAGATATTCCTTGACCACCACATCGGCCTTGGAGAAGGCGTCTTCGGTGGCGTCCTTGTCGCCGGCGGTCCAGGTGAAGATATGATTGTGATGAACCCGGGGACCGTGGGCGCCTTCCTTCTTGTCCTTGATGTCCTCACGTAGCAGCGGCGCGTCGGGCTCCATGGACTTGAAGGGGTCGACCAGCGGCTCCAGCTCTTCATATTCCACTTCAAGGGCCTCGACCCCGTCGGCGGCCGCATAGCGGTCCTTGGCGATGATGAAGGCCACTTCCTGATTCTGGAACAGCACTTTTTCGTGGGCCAGCACCGCCTGCACGTCGCCCGCCAGGGTCGGCATATAATGGAGGTTCAGCGGAATAAGGTCTTCTGCAGTAACCACCGCCACCACGCCGGGGACGGCGAGGGCGGAGTCTTTGTTGATGTTTTTGATGCGGGCATGGGCGTAGGGACTACGATAGAAATCCCCGAACAGCATGCCGGGCAGCTTGACATCGTCCACGTAGTTGCCTTTGCCCTGGGTGAAACGGACGTCTTCGACGCGTTTTCTTTTACAGCCGATGCCTTCAAGTTTTTCTTCTCTTTCCTGTGCGGAAACTGGAGTTTGATCATTCATTCTGCCGCCTCCCTCTGGTTCAGTGTGTTTGCCGCGCTCTGGATCGCCTTGACAATATTCTGGTATCCGGTGCAGCGGCAGATGTTGCCGGAAATGCCCCAGCGGATTTCTTCCTCGGTGGGATCCGGGTTTTCCTGCAGCAGGCGATGGGCCCGCATGATCATGCCCGGGGTGCAGAAGCCGCATTGCAGACCATGGTTCTGGCGGAAGGCTTCCTGCAGGGCATGCAGGGTACCGTCCGGCTGGGCCATGCCTTCAACCGTGGTGATGTCGGCGCCGTCCGCCTGGACCGTGAACATGGTGCAGCTTTTGACGGAACGGCCGTCAAGATCGACGGTACAGGCCCCGCAGTGGGTGGTGTCACAGCCGATGTGCGCCCCGGTCAGCAACAGCTGCTCGCGCAATGTATGAATTAAAAGTTCCCGATCCTCGACAAGCAGTTCCTGTGGCTCGCCGTTGATGGTTAAATTGACTACCCTTTTAGCCATCCCAATATACCTCCGCTTTTAGCTTCACCTGCACGATCCTTGGCGCTCTCCAGCGCCCGTCGCACCATTACACCGGCCATTTTCGTCCGATATTCCGCCGAACCCCGTCCGTCGGAAACCGGACTGGTAATGGCCTCGGCCGCCGCCACGGCCTTGTCGATATCAGTGGCGTCCAGGGACGTGCCGACAATCGCCTTTACCGCGTCCTCTGCATACAGCGGCGTATCGGCCACGTTGGTCAGGGCAATGGATGCCGCCCGGACCTGGCCCTTGGCTATTTCCACAATGACCGCTGCTGCGGCGGTGGCGTAATCGCCGACTTTCCGTTTCAGCTTGGTGTAGGCATAGCCGTGATTTTCAGCCGGCATGGGAATTTTCACGCCGGTGATGATTTCACCGGTGTCAAGGGCCGTGAAATAGGCGCCCTGGTAAAAGTCCCGGGCCTTGATATTTCTGGAGCCGCCGCTGCTTTCGACCACATAGGTGGCGTCGAGGCACTGCATCAGGCCGGGCATGTCGTTGCCCGGGTCGCCGTTGCCGATGTTGCCGCCCAAGGTGCCGCAGTAACGCACCTGGGGGTCGGCGATCAGCAGGGCTGCTTCCCGCATGATCGGGCAGGCGCGATGCAGATCCTCATCGCCGATGAGTTCATGCTGGGTGGTCATGGCCCCGATGGTGATTTCCTTTTTCCCCACGGAGATACCCTTCAGCTCGCTGATCTTGCTCAGGTCAACAAGCTTTTCCGGACTGGCCATGCGCAGTTTCATCATCGGGATGAGGCTGTGGCCCCCTGCCAGGGGACGGGTGTTCTCACCGCCGTCGGCCAGCATCTTCAGGGCATCGCCCTTGGATGTTGGACATAGATATTCAAAGCTCCCAGGAATCATATTTTTCCGCCTTTCGTTCGAAGCTGGTCGATAGATTATTCTTGTGGAAAACATGAAAAAATGTGCGCATTCTCCAATCCCGTAAATGCGCGCACTCCCTCTATTCAAGAAGGCTAACAACAGAATTCAGGGCCTTGCAAACGTTTCCTCCCGACTGTGCGTGAAGGACGGTTTATTTTCACCAGTGGCGAATTATTTCCACGAAAAACGTTACGAGACTGCAGGAGTGTCGGCAGGGTACAAAGGCGAGTCTCACGTTAGTTTTCCTGAAGCCGGCTTATCTGAATATACAAAAGTGATTGAAAAGGTTCCGGATTAGGATTATTTTTCAGATATACAAAAAATCTGTCCCGGGAACCATGGACAGGAAAACATAAATAGGGAAAAGAGGCCGGAAGGTATTTTCTTTCAGGGGGTAGCAACAGAAATTCTCAATGCATTCCATCAGGGCATGGATGCTGTAAAAGAGGGATGACATTTCATAATGATCGTTCATTATGATCCTATTTTGGTACTTCTCTCCATAGGCGCCGCCATGCTCGGCACCTACACGGCCATTATTATCCTGGCCAAGGCCCGGGCCACCCGGCATATTGCCTATAAAACCCGGATCGCCCTCGGGTCACTTGCTCTGGGCGTGGGGATCTGGTCCATGCATTTTATCGGCTTGCTGGCGATCCAGTTGCCGATCCCGGTCAGTTACGCCTTTCTGCCCACGCTTTTGTCGTCTCTGGTGGCGGTGGTGCTTACCGGACTGGCTCTCTATGCCGCGACCTCCGGGGTGCTGACCAAATATGGCCGGCCGGCGGGGGCATTGCTGATGGGGCTGGGCATTTCCACCATGCATTATATCGGGATGGACGCGCTGCGCATTGTCTGCCGGGTGTCCTATAGTACCGTCGGCATCGCCGGCGCCTTTGCCATCAGCGTCGTTGCCTCCTGGATCGCCTTGTGGGTTTTAACGTCGGTGACCATGAAGGGCCGGAACCATATCGTCGCTTCGATTATCCTGGGGATCGCCATTTCAGCGATGCATTATGTGGCCATGTTCGGCACCACGTTTGATTATCTGGACAGTGGTGACGTGCTTGAGGTGTCGGCCATTGACAATACTTTCCTGGCGGGCATCATCGCTCTGGTCACCTTCCTGTTGCTTGATGCTTTCCTGCTGCTTTCCCTGCCCAGCGCCAAGGACAACAAATACCGCCGCAAAAAACGTCTAGGTCTTGAACTGGCCTACTCCCTGTCGGATGCCTGGCGGGGCGGGCTGACGCCCGATGTGGTCAAAGTCCGCTTCGATGATAAGGATATCGCCAAGGGACCCAAGGTCAACGGCCTGAACTTCGCGGTTGATTTGCAGGCGGGACAGGGGGGCTCGAATCTCTATCCCCTGTTTGGTGCCGTCAGTGCTTCACCGACGGCGGCAAACGGATCCGAAGGGGCGGGACCGGAGTCTTCGCTGCAGGAAGAGGAAAGCAGTATCCAGATCTCTAAAAACGGTGAGATCCGCTTTATCAAATCTTCCAGCATTTTCTATATTTCTGCCGCCGGGCATTATACCCAGATTGGTCATCTGAACGAACAGGGGGAGATTGAGGAGAACTTCTGTGACCGGCGCCTCTCTGCCCTGGAAGAGGTCCTTCGGGAACATGGCTTCATCAAGGTCCACCGCAGCCATCTGGTCAATCTGGCCAAGGTGGTGGGCTATAAACGCCAGGGTGAAGCCGGATCGATTATCTTCTCCACCCATGTGGGCAGGAAACTCCCCATCAGCCGCAAACATTTTGGCATGGTCAGCCAGGCGATCACCCAAAATCAGCATGCCCTGTGATTCAGGGGAGCCGGTTCGGGGGTTTTACAGAAGGTTTTCCAGCTCCCGCTTCAGGACCTTGCCGTTGGCGCTCTTGGGGAAGTCATCAAGGAAGATATAGCGTTTCGGCCGTTTGAACCGGGCCATATTTTCCAGGCAATGAGTTTCAAGCAGCTTTTCATCCGGTGTGGCATTTTCCTGCCAGGTGATAAAGGCGACCACATTTTCACCCCAGTCCGGATCCTTTTCCCCGACCACACAGGCTTCACTGACCCCGGGGCAGGTGAGCAGCACCTCCTCCACCTCGCGGGGATAGATATTGGTGCCGCCGGAAATAATCACTTCCTTGGAGCGGCCGCGCAGGGTCAGCTTGCCGTCTTCATCCAGGGAGCCCAGGTCGCCGGTATGCAGCCAGCCGCCGGCCAGGGTGGATTCGGTGGCGGTCGGATTGTTCCAGTAGCCGGACATGACCACGTCGCCGCGGCAGACGATCTCGCCGGTCTCGCCCGGGGGCAGGGGCTGGTCATTGTTGTCAAAAATGGCCACTTCCATGCCGGAGCGCGGCCAACCGACGGAAGAAAGCACCGCATCGTCGCCATCGGCAAAATCGCCGGGGCGCAGCCCGGTGATGGTCATGGGCGCTTCGCCCTGGCCGTATAACTGGCAGAATACCGGTCCGAAAACGTCGAGTGACTGGCGGATTTCCTCCAGATACATGGGGCCGCCGCCATAGACGATATTGCGCAGGCCTTCCGGATGGCGTCCGGTTTTTTCCAGCGTCAGGCGCAGGCGCTGCACCATGGTCGGGGCCAGGAACATGCCGATATTGCGATGATGTTCGCACAGGTCCAGCACTTCTTCCGGTTCGAAGCCGCCGGACTCCGGCACAATCTGCCGTGCCGCCCGCGCCACATAGGGGAGGATATAGAGCCCGGAGCCGTGCGACATGGGGGCGGAATGAATAATGCCGTCATTCTCCGTCAGGGCTTCGAAATCGGCCAGATGGGAAATTGTCATGGCCATGAGGTTACGATGCGACAGCATGGCGCCCTTTGAGCGGCCGGTGGTGCCGCTGGTGAAGAACAGCCAGGCCAGGTCGTCCGGGGCAACCTCTGCCGGAGGGGTTGGATCACCTGCGAACATCTCTTCATACTCTGGCGAGCCAATAATGGTCACCGGGCAGTCCACGCCTTCCAGCTTTGCCGCCTCCGCCGGGGTTGCAAAGACCAGGGCGGCTTCCGCGTCGGAGATAATGTCGTTAATCTCGCGGCTGTGCAGTTTTGCATTGATGGGGACGACCACCCGGCCCGCGGCCCAGCTGGCAAACATGATTTCGATATATTGCGGACAGTTTTTTGCCACCACGGCCACCCGGCCGCCGGGGGGGGTGTTGTCATGCATGTGGGCGGCGAGTCTCAGGCTGCGGTCGCTGAGTTCGGCCCAGCTGCAGACCTGTCTGGTGCCGTGGAAAATGGCGCCCTCGTTTTTGTAACGGCTTGTTCCCAGGGTGAGTAAACTGAAAATATTCATTAGCAGAAAGCTCCCAATTCAAAAGGAGGTAGATAAACCTGTCGTTCCTGGCCGGATTTCCTAATCGTCCCGGCTGTTGTTCTGGCTTTCGACACTCGACCAGGCATCGGTCAGAATTTGCTCGGTTCTGGCGTAATGTTTGTCGAGAACGGCCTGCGCCAGTGCAACGTCGCGGGCCAGCACGGCCTGAAGAATTTCTTTATGTTCGCCGGGGGCGTCGCGATGCGGGGCAAGCGAGACGGACAGATATCGATAGCGCTGAATGCGTTCCGAGAGCCCCGTGCAAATAGCGGTCAGGGTCTTGGACTGGCATCCTTCGATCAGGCGCTGGTGAAAGGCTTCATGGGCCCTGATCCAGTCTTCGCTGAGATAATTTTTTTCCCCATGCTTCTGGTCGAGGGTGGCAAGCGCGGCATAGGCCGCACTGACGTCGGCTTCCCATTGCGGGGTGCCCAGTTCGATGGCCTGCTTGATGGCAATGCTTTCAATCTGGCGCCGGGTTTGCAACAGGTCCTTCAGGTCGGCGAGGGTAAGGCTGGCGGTGACAAAGCCGCGCTGGTCCAGGGCGCGGACCAGGCCCTCGGAACTCAGGCGCGCCAGGGCTTCGCGCACAACGCTCAGGCTGGTGCTGAATCTTTCCTGCAGGTCCTTGAGGCGAAGCTTCTTGTCAGGTGCAATGCGGCCGCGCAGAATATCGGACCGCAGTTCTTCATAGGTCCGCCCGGTCAGGCTTTTGCTTTCCCCCAGTTCAGTTTTTTCCATCAACGCGCTCATGCTCTCTCCGCTGTATGACTGCTCCCACCAAAGGTTTAGCCTTTTATCCTGTTCGGGTAAATGCCGATTCAGGGGCTAAAGTGGTTTTTTCTACTCACCTCAATATATCGATATTTTTTCAGTTCTTTCAAATAATATTTTGCCCTTGCTTCAGAATGGCCCTTGGTGTTTTTGCTCAAGCTGACTTATTTTTGGAATAGAATATCTATTAAGTAATTGAAATAAAGCATATAAAAATAATTTAAGGATGCGTATTGTTTTGCAGTGCAAAAGAGTTGGCCGGTTTTCCTCGCTGAAAAAGAAGGATAAAAATATCGATATTTTTGTTGACGAAGCGGTGGGGGAAAGTTAACGATGTGGGGGTTGAAACGTTATTGAGGGTTAAGAGATGAAGTTTGTTCGTTACGGATCAAGAAATGAGGAACTGCCGGGCCTGATCGACGCTGATGGCAATATCAGGGCGCTTTCGCCGCTGCTGTCTGACATTGGCTGCGACATGTTCACCGAAGAGTGGCTGTCTGCTCTGGCGGCAATCGATCCGGAAAAACTTCCCCTTGTCAGCGGTAACCCGCGGCTCGGCGTGCCGGTGTCCGGTATTCGCCAGGTGATTGCCATCGGCCTTAACTATAAAGACCATGCAGAAGAAGCGAATTATCCCGTGCCGGTGGATCCGCTGGTCTTTTACAAGTCTGTCAGTTCCCTGTCCGGCTGTACCGACCTGATCGAGGTTCCGGCCAGTGCCGAAAAACTGGACTGGGAAATCGAGCTCGGCTTCCTGATCAGCAAAGAAGCCAAACATGTCGCCGTGGAAGAAGCGCTGGACTATGTCGCCGGCTATTGCACGGTTGTCGATGTGTCCGAACGCCACTGGCAGTTTGACAAGGGCGGCACCTTGGGCAAAGGCAAGAGCTATGACAATTTTACGCCGGTTGGTCCCACGTTCGTGACCAGCGATGAAGTGGCCGATCCGCAGGCCCTCGATCTGTGGCTGGATGTGAATGGTGAGTCCCGCCAGCGCGGCACCACGGCCGAAATGGTCTTCACCATTGCCGAGCTTATTGCGCATCTGAGCACCTATCAGACCCTGCTGCCCGGCGATCTGATTATCACTGGAACTCCGGCCGGGGTCGGTCTGGGCATGAAGCCGGAAACCTACCTGGCGGATGGTGACGAGATAACCTGTGGCATCACCGGTCTTGGCGACCAGGTTCACAAGGTTGCAATGAAATAACCTGCCTGGGCGGTTTCGGCCGCCCGGAGCATATAACGGAGGTCAATACCTCCTGATACAGGCATGTTTGACGGCTTGCGCTGTCAGGGCATAAGTTTCTGTTTTTAAAGGGTAAATAGTCATTAATAGGGGTTATGTTTTTGATCAGTATTGATGATTTGATCTCCTCGATTTTTTGGCGTTCAATTGGTTGAATGAAGCAGGAGATCAATTGCCTCGCACGCTGAACGCCTGATACAGGCGCGCCCGCAAAAGCTGAGGTGTATGAGAGTGAATTTAGGAGAGGTATCCATGTCAAATTTCAACGGAATTAAATTGCCCGACCCCACTCCGGAAGTGGCGCATGCTATCGAGGTTTGCACCGAACTTCCGCTGCTGGATGTCGGGGATTATTTGGCCGGCAAGGACGGCGCCCTGGAACAGCTGGCAGCCAACGTTAGGGCTATCCAGTCATCACTGGGCTTTTCCGCCATTGTCAATCATGGTGTTGATCAGTCCTTTATCGATGAGGCGGAACAGCAGGTCAAAGAAGCGTTCCATCTGCCCCAGGACGAGCTGCAGAAATATTTCCATGGCGAGCATATCCAGGGCTATTGGCCGGCAAACTCGGTGACCAACGTTCGTCCCGGATATGAGGCCGAAAAGGAGTGGAAATCCACCTTGGCCGGCTGGGCCGTGCTGCGTGACCGGGAACCGGATGATCCCAAGGTGGTCAAGGGAATCAAACATCGCGCCATGAACAAATGGCCGGATCCGAAGCTGCTGCCGGACTTCAAGGCTAAAATCAACCGCTATCACAACGCCATGGTCGATCTGGCCTTCAAACTGTTGAAGGTTTATTCCGTCGCGCTGGGCCAGAGTCCGGATTTCCTGGATGAAGATTTCGCCGACAGCGAGTGGTACGGCCGCCTGAACTATTATGCCGGCAGCCCCAATGCCGAAGGCGAACTGGCTAATACCGCCCACAGCGACCACAGCTTTATCACCCTGCTGCCCATGTCCCCGATCCCCGGTCTTCAGGTGCGTACGCCCCGGATGGACTGGATCGATGTGGAATGTGTGCCGGGCGCCATCATCGTCAATGGCGGTGAATGGCTGAACCAGCTGTCCAACGGCCGCTTCATGGCAACCCCGCACCGGGTGACCGAGCCGCCGACCGAGCGCGTCTCCATGCCGCTGTTCTTTGATCCGGGCGACGAGGCCTTTAATGACCCGCTGCCGGGCCTGGCGGCAGAGGGCGAGGAACGGAAATATCCGCGCAAGAATTTCTATGAACATTTCGCCGGATATATCGACGCCTATACCACGCCGAAGAAATAAGGTTGAAAACTAATCATGCAGGGGAGCCTTTCCCCTGCATTACGTTCATTTCTAGATGCTTGAAAAGAAGAGGTAAGCGAAAATGGGAGACGCACAATATCGTGTTGCAAGTATTGGCCTGGGATCAATGGGGTTGCCAATTGCCGCCCATATTGCCAAGGGCGGCTACGAGGTTGCCGGCTATGATATTTCTCCGGAGCGTCGCCAGCTTGCTGCAGAGCAGGGTGTAAAAGCGGTATCTACCATTGCCGATGCTGTCAGGGACGCCGACATCATTATTACCATGCTGTACAATGGGGAAGTGATCGAGTCAGCCTTGACCGGCGAAGACGGTATTCTGGCCAACATCAAACCCGGCGCACTGGTGGTCGATACCAGCACCATCTCGCCCGAGGACTCTGAGCGCTTTGCCAAAATGATTGAGGACAAGGGATGCAGCTACCTGCGGGCCCCGGTGTCCGGCACCGTCTATCTGGCCGAAGCCGGAACCCTGTCGGTTTTTGCCTCCGGCAACAAGGAAGATTACGGCAGGGCCCTGCCGGTCCTGGAGCATATGTCCATGAGCCGCGACTATGTCGGCGAGGGGGAGGCCGCCCGGGTGATCAAGCTGGTCATCAATATGCTGGTGATGAGTGCGACCAATACCCTGGGCGAAGCCATTCGCTTCGGCGAGCAGTGGGGCATGTCCCGCGAGGTGCTGGTTGATGCGGTCAACAACAGCATTGTCGGCTCGCGCCACTATCAGTCCCGGGCGGCGGGCCTGAAATCCAAGGAATACACCAACGCCGGTCCGGTGGTGATGGGCTACAAGGACCTGAAGATGGTCCTGGCCAATGCCGAAGCAAACGGTTACGAGCTGCCGATCCACAGCTTTGTCGGCCGCAACATGCAGGAGCTGGTGGACGATGGCCGCGGCGACCAGGAGGTCAGCGCGCTGGCCGAATATCCGCTGGCAGACAAAAGCCCGAGTGTGATCCCGTCTTTCGGTGGCGATGAATGCGCCGCGGAAGTTATTGCCGCCGACGATGAAAGATACGCGGTGATGATGGAAGGTGAGCGAGCCAAGATTGAGACTTTCTACTCCCCGGAACTGACCTATACCCATACCAACGGTTATACCCAGAGCAAGGACGAGTTCCTCGCCAGCCAGACCTCCGGCGAGATCAGCTACAACAGCATCGACCGGGAAAGCATTGACGTTTCCTGCTACGGCAATGTGGCCATTGCCCAGGGCACGGTGAAGATTGATGTGGATGTGGCCGGCGAGAACCGCAAGCTGCATAACCGCTATCTGGCGGTCTGGGAGCGGCCTCACGGCAAGTGGCGCATGCGGGCCTGGGCGTCGACGGCGCTGGAGTCCGCGGCACTCTGATTGAACAATCTTGTTGCCTGTGGGGAGCAGGCACAGACTGGCCACACGGCCAAAGCACGGGAGAGACGATATGACAGACATGAGCAAAGCTTCCACGGGACCGGGTGTTCATTCACTTGACCATTTTGCGGTGCAGGTGCCGGATCTGGACGTGGCGGAAAAATTCTACACCACCTTCGGACTCGACGTTCAACGCAGCGGCAATGAACTGAAGCTCGGCTGCTTTGGCCAGGATCACATCTGGGCCGTCATCAAAGGTGGCGCAGAGCGCAAGAAGCTTGATTATGTAAGTTTCGGCATTTTCAAGGAAGATGTGGACGTCTTTCGCGGGCGTCTTGAGAAATACGGCATCACCCCCGATGAAGATAACGGGGAGAGTATCTGGTTCCACGATCCCAACGGCATGAAGGTCGAGCTCCAGGTCGCCGCGAAATCATCGCCTAGTTCCAAACGCATCCCGCAACCGATGCCCTGTACTGTCGGTGGCCGGGCGGCGCCGTTCCGCCGCGAAATCACACAGGTTCACCCCTCGCGCTTTGCCCATGCCCTGTTCTTTACCCCGGATATCAAGAAAACCCTGGATTTTTACTGTGAGGTTCTGGGGCTGAGGATTTCCGACGAAGCCGGGCCGATTGCCTTCCTGCACGGCATCTACGGCAGCGACCATCACCTGGTGGCCTTTGCGGAATCGCCGTCCGGCGGCGTGGGCTATCACCATAGCTCCTGGGATGTGGGGTCGATCGAGGAAATCGGTCTCGGCGCCATGCAGATGGAAGAAGGTGGATATACCGGAAAAGGCTGGGGGCTTGGGCGGCACGTGCTTGGCTCCAACTATTTCCAGTATGTGCGCGATCCGTGGAACAGTTATGTCGAGTTCAACTTCGATATCGACTATATCCCTGAAGGCATGTATTGGGAGCCTAATATGGACGGTCCGGCGCCGGAGGACACCCTTTATCTCTGGGGTCCCGGCGTGCCGGAAGACTTCGTCGTCAATTACGAGAACGAATAAAAGCCTCTCCGCCATACGGGAGTAGCTGCTGGCCGGTCAGATTTCACCGCTTAACTGACTGGACAGGGCTTTGGCGGAGTTCAGCATGGCGTCCTGCAGTTCCGGAAGGCCGGATCTTTGCAGGGCGCTACCGATACCGATGGCGACCAGGGCGTGGCTCGGTCCGCCGCTGGACTTCCAGACCGGGGCCGCGACAACAGTGACACCGGAAATATAGTGGCCGGCATCGACGGCAAAGCCCTGGGTGCGGGTCTGCTCCACCTGCTGTTTCCACTCTTCAAAGGTTGGCGGATCATCCCAGCGCAGGGTTTCGAACCGTTCCGCCAGTTCCTCCTCCGGGTAATCGCCGAAGGCGGCGATGCAGCGGCCGGTGGCGCTGATCAGGGCGGGGAAGCGGCTGCCGATCTGGGCGCTGAGCTGAAAATTATTCCCTGCCTGGGACGTGGCCACCACGATCATATGGTCCAGGCCGACGATATTTACCCCCAGCATGGTGACGTCGAATTGCTGGCTGATTCTGTCCAGCACCGGCTGGGCCAGGTCAGTGAACTGGTTGCGGCGCAGCCAGTGGCGGGCAAGGGTCAGGACGCCGGCCTCCAGTGAATAGCGTTTGGTGTCGGGATCGAAGGAAACCAGTTCCTCCGCCACCAGCGCCCGCAACACATAAAGGCAGGTGCTGGGCACCAGACCCAGCTCCCGGGCAATGGCCTGGAGGCCAAGGGGGGTCGGGCTCTTGCCGAGCAGGCGCAGAATGGCGGCGGCACGGGAAATGGCGGGAGCCTTGCTTTCCTTCACCGTCTTGGCCAGTTCCCGCTCCTGTGACGCGGAAGAAGTCGGTTTTTTCGTCATTTTACATTCCTGTGTCGACTGTCCTGCCTGATGTTCAGTATCGGCTGAAGAGTATCAAGTGCTTAAAAACAGTCAACTTTTGTCTTGCTCTATTTTGACAGGATAGATATTCAATATATAGAATAAAATTCAGTATTTACAACAAAAATCTTTTGTGTCATATATCCGGACCATGAAAGGGCGGCACGAGTCATGCGCTGCCGGAGACAACAGCAAGGTTGGATTGATGACCAAACTCACCGATTACACTTCTTTCGCGGATGCGCAGGAACATGCCAGTTCCGCGGCGCTCTGGGACCTGTTCGATGGCGATCGCGACTTTCTGAATATCGCGCATGAATGTATTACCCGTCATGCGGACGGTTCAGGACGCACCGCTGTGAGAATCGCCCACGCCGACGGCAGCGACGAAATCATCAGCTTTGATGAAATTGCCGCCCGTTCCGCCCAGTTTGCCCATTGGCTGGTGGAAAATGGTATCCAGCCGGGGGATCGTATCGCCTTCATGCTGGAACCGTCTCTGCCGTTTTATACCAGCCTGTTCGGCGCCATCATGTCCGGCGCCATCAGTGTGCCGCTGTTCACCCTGTTCGGCCTCGACGGCCTGCGTCTGCGCGTGGATGACTGCAAGCCGAGCATTCTGGTGACCAATGAAGAGAAGGCGGAGATCGCCCACCAGGTGGAAGGCCTGCGCGTGGTCGTCGCCAACGACGCTCTGCTGCAAGAAATCAGCAAATATCCGACAACCTTTGAAACCAAATCCAAAGCCAGCGACATGGCGGTGTTCCAGTATACCTCTGGAACTACCCGTGAACTGCCGGCGGCGGTGAAGCATACCCACAAGGCGCTGGTGACTCTGATGTTTGCCGCCCTGTATGGCACTGGTATTCGTCCCGGAGATGAATTCTTCTGCCCGTCTTCCCCGGCATGGGGACATGGGCTGTGGCACGGCACCCTGGCGCCGCTGGCCCTGGGGGTGACCACCGGTACCTTTGCCGGTAAGTTCGATGCCGTTCGCCTGATGCAGGCGCTGCAGGATTACAAGATCACCAACATGTCCGCGGCCGCGACCCATTACCGGATGATGAAGAATTCCGGCAAGGGCAAGGACTTCACGTTCTCGATCAAGAAACTGTCCTTTACCGGCGAGCCCTGTGATCCGGCGACTCTGGAATTTATCGACGAGACCTTCCATGTCCCGGCCTGCAGCATGTACGGCACCACCGAAATCGGCGTGGTGCTGGTGAACTTCCCCGGCGCCGAAGACTATGAAGTCAAGCCGGGCTCCCTCGGCAAGCCGATCCCCGGCCTGAAGCTGGAAGTGCAGCGCGCCGACGGCACGCCCACAGATCCGGAAGAGGTCGGTGAGCTCATGTTGTGGAAACGCGACCATTGGGAGACCACCAAGGACCTGGCCCGTGTCGACAATGAGGGATACCTCTACCACTGCGGCCGGGCCGACGATGTGATCATTTCCGCCGGCTGGACCATGTCCGCCGTGGAAATCGAAAACACCATGCTGAAGCACGATGATGTGGAAGAAGTCGCGGTGATCGGCGTGCCCGATGAAACCCGCGGCCAGGTGGTGAAGGCTTTCGTGGTGAGCAAGCGCCCGGAAAGTCCGGAATTTGTCGAAGAATTACAGAATTTTACGAGGAGCCGTCTCGCACAGCACGAGTTTCCCCGTATCGTTGAATTTGTGAGTGAGCTTCCGAAGACGCCGGCAGGCAAGGTTCACCGCAAGGTCCTGCGTGACCGCGAAGCAGCAAAAGCTGCGGCGGCCGGCAATTAATATCTTAGGAGTAGATAATCATGTCTGAGAACCGTTTCCCCAAAATTACTGAAGAAGGTCTGGCCGACCTGCGTTCGCGCATCGGTGTGAAGATCGAAAACACTATCGAGCCGTGGAACTATGAAGCTTCCCGTGACGCCATCCGTCACTATGCCCATGGTATCGGCGATGACAACCCGCTGTGGAATGACCCGGAATATGCCCAGAACACCAAATACGGCGATGTGATCGCGCTGCCGAGCTTCCTGTTCACCACCAGCCGTATCATTTCCGGTTACTGCGGCGGCCTGTCCGGCGTGCACGCCATGTGGGCCGGCGCCGACTGGAACTGGCACAAGCCGGTTATGCGCAACGACGTCATCCGCACTGAAGCGCACCTGAAAGACCTGATCGAGCACCAGACCAAATTTGCCGGTCGTGCCTTCCAGCAGATCTATCATGTAGACTTCTATAACCAGAATGATGAGCTTGTTGCTGATGCCGACAGCTGGGTATTCCGTACCGACCGTGACGAAGCCCGCGAGCGTGGCACCAAATACACCGAAGTTCGCGGCAAGGTCGAGCCCTTCACCGACGAACAGCTCGCCGAATGGGGTGAACTCTATGCCAATGAAGAGATCCGTGGCGTCAATACCCGGTACTGGGAAGATGTCACTGAAGGCGAAGCTCTGCCGCGCATGATGAAAGGCCCGATGACTGTAACCGGCTTTATCTGTTACGCCCAGGGTTGGGGTGGTCTTTATATCCGCGCCAACAAACTGGCCTGGAAAATGCAGCAGGCTCACCCGGGTCTGGCCATCAAAAACCGCTTTAATGTGCCCGATTGTCCGGAGCGTGTGCACTGGGATGAAGCCTTCGCTCTCGAAGTTGGCGCCCCCGGTGCCTATGACTACGGACCGGAGCGCACCTCCTGGCTGACGCACCACATCACCAACTGGATGAGTGATGAAGGCTTCCTGCGCAAGACGTCCTGCCAGATCCGTCGTCACAACCCGGACGGGGACGTGATCTTCATCGACGGCACTGTAAAGCGCAAATATGTTGAAGACGGCAAGCATCTGGTGGAAATCGAGCAGAAAGCGGTTACGCACCGTGACGAGCTGTCTGCTTCCGGTACCTCCATCGTGGAACTGCCGAGCCGCGGCTAATTTTAGTGAGTTGCTCCGCGTACCCCCTGTCTTTTTACTGCTTTCCAGACAGGGGGATTGGAGCAAACAGTAAAGTGCGAATTGGGTTGGTTCCTGGCGGAGCCACCCTTTTTGCCAATTAAGAGAAGAAGACGGCGATATCGCTCCCTTTGATATCAGTTGTCCGCCAATATAAACCCCGGTAGAGTGTGCAACATGCAGCAGAATGAGAAAACATCATGGGCCGGCCCGCTACAGGGCGTACGCGTTCTTGATTTTACCCGGGTTCTGGCGGGACCGGCGGCGGCGCTGGCGCTTGCTGATCTTGGTGCCGAAGTCATCAAGCTCGAGCCGCCGGGGTCAGGTGACGAAACCCGGACCTTCCCGCCGTTTCGTGACGGGGAAAGTCATTATTACATTGCCATCAATCGCGGTAAAAAAAGCATCGTTGTCGACCTGAAAAGCGAAGCCGGTGTCGCCCTGGTCAAGGACCTGGCCGCCAAATGCGATATTGTGGTGGAAAATTATCGCCCGGGCGTGATGAAACGGCTTGGCCTGGATTATGAGACCCTGTCCGCCATCAACCCGCGGCTGATCTATTGTTCCATTTCCGGTTTCGGCATGAACGGCCCGCTCTGCGACCGGCCGTCCTTTGATATCGTGCTGCAGGCCCTGTCCGGGGCGCTTAGCGTCAACGGCGAGCCCGACGGCTTGCCGACCAAGCTGGGTATTCCGCTCGGCGACCTGGTCGGCGGCATCAACGGGCCCATTGCGATCCTTGGCGCTCTGTATGAACGCACCATCACCGGAAAGGGGCGTCTGATCGACATCAGTCTGCTGGACGGCCTGATGGGTATGCTGGGTTATCTGGCGCAACTGGCCTTTTTCAATGGCGAGGATCCCAAGCCGGTCGGCTCGCAGCATCCCAACCTGGTGCCTTACGGGCTGTTCCCGGCTAAGGACGGCTCGATCATTATCGCCTGCCTGACCAACGCCTTCTGGGGCAGGGTGTGCACGGCAATTGACCGACCGGAACTGGCTGAAGATCCGCGCTATGACACGCTGGAAAAACGCCGCGATAGTCGCGAAGAGGTCAATGCCATTATTTCCGAATTTACCAGTGAACGGAATGTCCAGGACCTGGTTGATTTGATGACTGAACATCAGGTGCCCAACGCGCCGATCCTCGGGATCACGGATGCGCTGTCGCAGCCGCAGGCGGTGGCCCGGGAAATGGTCGTCGAGACCGAGCACAAGACACTGGGCAAAATCCCGATCGTCAATCGCCCGTTCAAATTCCCCGGCGAGCAGCAGCCGGTGCCGACGGCGCCGCCGGTGCTGGGCCAGGATACCGACGATGTGCTGGCGGAGGTGCTGGGGCTGACCCCTGAACAGATCGAAAAGCTGCGCGCCGACAAGGTCGTGAGCTGATATCGGGGAGGGGAACATTCTATGACCACAGAACAGGAAAAGGGTCTGGCACCGGAAGGCTGGACCCGCCGCGAGATGAAGGGCATCCCGGCCTCGTTCGAGGCCTTCTGGACCAAGCGTGAGGACGGTGGTTTCCGTTATGGCGTCGAGCTCGACGAGCGGCATTGCAATGCCCAGGGATTTGTCCATGGTGGCCTGATGATGTCCATCATGGATCATGTCCTGTCGCTGAAAATCTGGGAAGCCTCCGATCGCTCCATCTGTTCCACGGTCCATCTCGATTGTCATTTCCTGGCGCCCCTGCGCGCGCCCTGTTTCATCGAGGTGGAGACGGAAATCCTGCGGCAGGGCAGGAGAACGGCCTTCCTGCGGGGCATCCTCAAATCCAACGACAAGGATATCATGGAAGCCACCGGCGTCTGGAGCATTATGCCGGTTCCCAAGAAGGATTAGGAAAAGTCCTACAGGTCGCCGAACATGGCCTGGCGCACCGCCTGCAGGTGTTCTCTGATATATTTTTCCGCATTTTCCGGATCGTGATTGGCAATGGCGTCGATGAAGCGCGCGTGCTCGTGGTTGCTTTCCTGGCGTGTGCTGGAGGAGAACACCCGGTTGATGATTTTATGCATGCCGGAGGGGGCACATTCCCGGATAGTATCATAGACCGCCAGCAGCAGCTTGTTGCCGGCGGCTTTCGCCACCAGCCGGTGCAGCCGTTCGTCCCACACCGCCCATTGATCGAAATCGTCCAGGTTTTGCATCTGGGACAGACAATGCCGCATTTCCTCGATCTGCACCGGGGTGGCCCGGCGCGCGGCGAGGGCGGCAATCTGCGGTTCAATCACCAGTCGCGCTTCAAAGGCCTCGGGCGGGGTGAGTGTTTCCGGCATTGAGGTCAGTTCTGTGGTTAGCGAGCGTTCCCCGATGAAGGTGCCCTTGCCGACATGGCGCCAGATCAGTCCCTCGTTTTCCAGAATTTTCAACAGGCCCCTGAGCTTGGCGCGGGAGATCCCCAGTTCTTCGACCAGCTGGACCTCCGGCGGCAGGCGCCGTTTGTCTTCCCGGCGCGCCTGGTCCACATAGGCGCGCAATTTCGCCAGGTCGCGCTCTTTCTGCTGCTCGGCTCGGGATGTCTGTTTCATATTCGACTCGCACTATAGGGTTCTGCCCGTGTTCACGATGTTATCGCATCACTGATAAATCAATTAATGCATTGAAAGATATTAAAAATCAATTTAATCATTGACGCAATAAATAAATCAATTTACGAATTGATGCAAATTAAAGAAAGAAATAAGATAAATCAATGTTTGACCCGGAGTGGGCGGATATTGATGATTTTAGTGTTTAGAGAGGTGTGTAATGGGTTCCGACAACGTGTCCCCCGTCTTTATATCTTCCGAATCTGCGGCAAAGGTTTTCGACTGGAAATCAGCAATTTCCGCTTTGCAGGATGTTTATGCCAATCCCCATGAGGAAGCCGCGACACCGGCCCGCTCCATCGCGGCCAGTGGAAAATCCTGGCTCCGCACCCTGCCGGCGGTACCGCCGGGTGGCCGTTATTTCGGCGCCAAACTGATGGGTATGGCCTCGGAAGTGGAAAAGCCCGGCGTCCAGTATGTGATCGTGCTGTATGATCGCACCACCAGCAAGATTGCCGCTTTCGTCGATGCGGAAAAGGTTACAGGATATCGCACCGCGGCAACCTCTGCTGCCGCACTGGATAAAATGGCCCCGGCAAAGGTTTCAAAACTGGCCGTGCTGGGCAGCGGATTGGAAGCCCAGATGCATACCCGAGCCTTTGCCTCCATCCGTGATTTCGACGAGATCATGGTGTTCAGCCCGACCCCGGCGAGCCGGGAACGGTTTGCGGCTACTATCGGCGGCGAACTGGGTGTCAAGACGACCCCGGCCGAAACCCCTGAAGAGGCGGTCGCCGATGCGGATGTGGTGCTGTCTGCCGCCCGGTCCTACGGCGAACAGCCGATCCTGTTTGCCGACTGGATCAAGCAGGGCGCGGTCACTGTCTCCATCGGCTCCACCGTGCCCAATCAGCGCGAGATCGATATCTCCGTGGTGGAGCAGAGTGATGTCATTGTCTGCGACATGGTGCACGAGGTGGTCAAGGAAACCGGCGACATGATTGCTGCGGCCGAAGCCGGCATGGATGTGGAAGGCAAATGCTTCTCCATGAATGACCTGCTGTCCGGGGCGATTGCCGACAAGATGGCGGCGGCCAAGTACCCGATGTTCAAGTCGGTGGGCGGCGGCCTGCAGGATGTGGTGGTCGCCGGGATGATCCTGGACCGGGCCCGTGAAGCCGGCTGCGCGACCGAACTGCCGATCGTTTTCGATACAAAATACGTCTGATCTATTCACAAGTAGGATTACAAAAATGCCTGAATATACCAAAAGCGAAGCCCGCACCTGGGCAAGGGAAAAGCTGGTTGGCGTGGCCAACGTCACGATCCCGACCATGAAGTCCGACTTCAAGTCGCTCAATGAAAAAGCGATCCGCCACGACGTGGAAACCGCCATTGGTCACGGTTTTATCGGCAGCCTGGCCTGTTCCGAAGTGGCGATCAGCCTGGATGAATACGGTCAGTTCTGCCGCACCATGGTCGACCAGGCCCAGGGCCGGATGCTGACCATTCACCATGCGGCCTTCAACACCATCGAAGACAATATCGAAGCGGTGAAAGTGGCCGAAGACGCCGGTTCTGAATTCGTCCTGCTGTGCTACCCGCCCTACTTCTACCCCAAGGATCTGGAGGAAGTTTACGACTATACCAAGGCCTTCTGTGACGCCACCAACCTGGCCGTGATGCTGTTCCCGGTGCCGACCTGGGGCTTTTCCCGCCTGCATCCGGCCGATATTCCGGTGCCGATGCTGCGTCGTCTGGTTGACGATTGCCCCAATATCGTCGCCATCAAGGCCGAAGGCGGCTACCCGAACTTCATGTCCCAGGTGGAAGTGCACCGCGAATTTCATGAGGAAGTGGTGATTTCCTCGCCGCTGGAATTCGATCTGGTGCCATTGGGCCAGCTGATGCCGCTGCCGTTTTCCGGCACCAACTATTCCGCTTATTTCGGCGACTGGCTGCCGAAAGTGCATGCCATGCTGCAGGCTGGAAAATATGACGAAGCGACCGAGGAATGGTACCGCATTGATCCGGCCCGCAAGGCCGTGCTCAGCGTCGGTTTCGGCGGCCAGGGACTGCTGAACCGCATGCTGTGGAAATATCACGGCTGGCTGCAGGGCTACAACGGTGGCCCGCTGCGCGGTCCGACCGCCCGCGTCTACAAGAAAGACATGGTGACCCTGCGCCGCGGCCTCGAACTGGCCGGCCTGAACCCGACCTCCGATCCCGATGAAGATTTCTTCATCGGCCGCAATCCTGAATAAGGGAGTGAGAGATGACCAACGAAACCAAGATGAACCTCAACCTGTCCGATCCCGACCTGTTCCGCGAGGCTATGCTGATTGATGGCGAATGGGTCCAGGCCGACAGCGGCGAGTGCATTGAAATCCGTAACCCGGCGACCGGCGAACTGGTCGGTTATGCGCCGAAAGCCGGGCAGGCGGAAACCGCCCGCGCCATCGCCGCCGCGGAGGTGGCCCTGAAGGAATGGAAGGAAGCCCTGCCCAAGGAACGTTCCGCCATCCTGCGCAAGCTCTATGACCTGATGCATGAGCATATTGACGACCTCGCCATGATCCTGACCGCCGAGCAGGGCAAGACCCTGGCGGAAGCCAAAGGCGAAATCATTTATTCCGCCGGTTTTATCGAATGGTTTTCCGAGGAAGCGAAACGTATTTACGGCGACATCATTCCGCCGAACATGGCCGGTCGCCGTATTCTGGTGGAAAAGGCGCCGATTGGTGTGTTTGCTGCCATTACGCCGTGGAACTTCCCGTCTGCCATGATCACCCGCAAGGCCGGTCCTGGCTGGGCCGTGGGCTGTACCGGCGTGATTAAGCCGGCATCACAGACCCCTTTCTCTGCCTTTGCCCTTGGCGTTCTTGCCGAGCGGGCAGGGCTGCCCAAAGGCGTGTGCAACATCGTGACCGGTTCCGCCCGCCATATCGGCGGCGAGCTGACCCAGAACCCGGGCGTGCGCAAGCTGTCCTTCACCGGCTCCACCGAGATTGGTGCCAAGCTGCTGGAACAGTGCGCCCCGACCATCAAGAAAACCAGCATGGAGCTGGGCGGCAACGCACCGTTTATCGTGTTTGACGATGCGGACCTTGATGCGGCAGTGGCCGGCGCCATGGCGGCCAAATACCGCAACTGCGGCCAGGCCTGTGTCGCTGCCAACCGTGTGCTGGTGCAGGCCGGCATCTACGATGAGTTCGCCAAAAAGCTGGCCGAGGAAACTGCCAAGCTCAAGGTCGGCAACGGCACCGATCCGGATGTGGTCCAGGGTCCGCTGATCGACCAGGCGGCTGTGGACAAGGTGGAAGAGCATATATCCGATGCTGTTGCCAAAGGCGCCAAGGTTGCGGTCGGCGGCAAGCAGCACGCACTGGGCGGTACTTTCTTTGAGCCGACGGTTCTGACCGATGTGCCGCGGGATGCTTTGATCTTCCGCGACGAGACTTTTGGGCCTGTGGCGCCTTTGTTCAAGTTTGAAACCGAGGAAGAAGCCCTGGAAATGGCGAATGATACGCCGTATGGTCTTGCCGCTTATTTCTATGCCCGGGATATCGGTCGCATCGTCAAGGTCTATTCCGGTCTCGACTTTGGCATTATCGGTGTGAATGAGGGCTTCATTTCCTCTGAAGTGGTGCCGTTCGGCGGCGTCAAGGCGTCAGGCCTTGGGCGCGAAGGCTCCAAATATGGTGCCGATGATTATCTGGAAATTAAATATATCGCCCTCGGCGGTCTCTAGCAGTGACTGGGAGCAGGTTGCCCTTGTGGCGGCCTGTTCCCATCTTTTTGCTACAACGGACATAAGCTTCCCCGATACGTCCGATAAGTAAGAACGATTTTACAAGTCTTTTTATCTTCCCCTAGTCTATTCAAAATATAGAAGGAGGCTGCCAGGCATGGGATTGGCGGCGTTTGTTGTGTGATCAGGGTTCAGAGCAACTTTGAAACAAGGGAGATCTACCGTGCCGATTACCGGGATAGCAGAAATTATTTACGGCGTTGAGGATTTTGACACCTGCGTTGAGTTTTTCGAGGACTACGGGCTCAGCAGGCTGGAGAGCGGCAGCGATCATGCGCTGTTCAGCGTGATCAGCGGCCAGCAGATCCGGGTCTACCCGCTGGGCGATGACCGGGTGCCGAAAAGCGAGCTGATGGGGCCGGGGGTCCAGGAATGTATCTGGGCGGTGCCGCGCCAGCAGGACCTGGACGGCCTGGTGGCCGACCTGTCCCGGGACCACGAGGTGACCATCGACGAGACCGGCACGGCCCATTTTGTCACCTCGTTCGGCCAGGCGATCGGCCTCAGGGTGTTCCAGCCGCTGCCCTATACCTGCTGTCCGGCGCCGACCAATGCGCCGGGGATCATCAACCGCATGAATGTGCCGCGCAAATGGCTGAGCCGGGCGATCCCGAAAACCATCAGCCACTGTGTGTGGACTTTCCTCGATGTGAATGAGGCCTTTGACTTTTACAGCCAGCGGCTCGGCTTCAGGATGAGCGACATCCAGAAGGGGGTCGGCATCTATATCCGCGCCGGCCGCTCCACCAACCACCATAACATCATGCTGGCCGATGCGGACCAGGTGCTGTTCGGCTTTGACGGCAAGTTCCGGTTCCACCATGTCAACTTCGGGGTCGAGGACCTGGACGAGATCATGGCCGGCAAGAACTATATGACCCGCAAGGGTTACGGCGACAACGGCTGGGGCTTTGGCCGCCACCGGGTCAGTTCCGAACTGTTCCTCTATATGCCGTCGCCGGCCGGAGGCGAAGTGGAGTATGGCGCCGACTGCGACCAGGTTGATGGCAACTGGCGTCCGCGGGTATGGGGCGCCGCCTTTGCCGCCTTTACCTTCATTCACGACATGCCGGACTGGCTCAAGGAGCATGAGCCGGAATGGGATGTCAGCTATGTCACCCCCGAAACCGCGCGATATGTGCCGATAAAGG
>NZ_VFIY01000007.1 GCF_006385175.1 Emcibacter nanhaiensis | reverse complement strand
TGGAATTTTTGGCCGATTATCTCGGCCAGGAAACAGGATTGCTCGTGCTTAATCCTGTGGATGACAGCGAACTTGCGGTTGTCCGCGACTGGACGGTCACAGAGGTGGAAGCCGCTGTGGAGAAGGCGGAAACGGCCTTTGGCGACTGGTCAAAACGTACCGCCAAGGAGCGGTCGGCGGTGCTCACACGCTGGTATAATTTGATAATGGAGCATCAGGAGATGCTGGCCCGGATCATCACGGCGGAGTGCGGCAAACCGCTGGCCGAAGCGTGGGGCGAAGTGGCTTACGGTGCCAGCTTTATCGAATGGTTCGCCGAGGAAGGTAAACGGCTTTATGGCGACATGATCCCGGCCCCGGGAGCGGACAAGCGGATCATGGTGCTCAAGCAGCCGATCGGTGTGGTGAGCGCCATCACGCCCTGGAACTTTCCCAATGCCATGATCACCCGCAAGGTGGCCCCTGCGCTGGCGGCGGGCTGTACCGCTATAGTAAAGCCGGCGGAAGCGACACCGCTGTCGGCGCTGGCGCTGCAAAAACTGGCGCTGGAAGCAGGCCTGCCGGAAGATTGCCTGCAGATTGTCACTACCACCAAACCGGCGGACGTCGGCCGGGTGCTGACCACTCATCCGACAATTCGCAAATTCAGCTTCACCGGCTCCACCGCGGTGGGCAAGCTGCTGGCGCAGCAATGCGCGGGAACCGTCAAGAAAGTTTCCCTGGAGCTCGGCGGCAATGCGCCCTTCATCGTATTTGATGATGCCGACCTGGAAGCGGCAATCAAGGGCGCCATGGCCAGCAAATACCGTAACGCCGGCCAGACCTGCGTCTGCGCCAACCGCTTCTATGTCCAGGACGGGATCCATGACGCCTTTGTCGCCCGGCTGACCGAGGAAGTGGAGAAGTTGAAAGTTGGTGATGGCGCAGAAGAGGGGATAGCTGTTGGCCCGCTGATTAACCAGGCGGCCGTGGAGAAGGTGGACGGGCTGGTCAAGGCCTCGATTGTGGCGGGCGGTACGGCAGCCACCGGTGGAGGACGTCATGACTTTGGCGAGAATTATTTTGAACCCACCGTGCTGACCAACCTGCAGCATGGCGAGGAGATCTCCCGGGCGGAAATCTTTGGCCCGGTGGCGCCGGTGTTCCGCTTCCGCGATGAAGATGAGGTGATCCGCATGGCCAATGATACACCTTATGGCCTCGCCGCCTATTTCTATGCCCGGGATCTGGGCCGGGTGTTCCGGGTCGCCGAGGCGCTGGAATACGGCATGGTCGGTATCAACGAAGGGATACTCTCCACCGAAGTGGCACCGTTCGGCGGTGTCAAGGAGAGCGGTGTCGGGCGGGAAGGCTCCCACTACGGCATCGATGATTATGTGGAACTGAAATATTGCCTGATAGGAGGGCTTTAACATGACGAATGCAGAACTTTGGGCGCGCCGGGAGGCGGCGGTGGCTCGTGGTGTCGGCACCATGCACCAGCGCTTTGCGGCGCGGGCGGAAAATGCCGAACTCTGGGATGTGGAAGGCAAGCGCTATATCGACTTTGCCACCGGCATCGCCGTCAACAACACCGGGCACAGTGACCCGCGGATCATTGAAGCGGTGAAGGCGCAGCTGGATAACTTCTCGCACAGCTGTTTCCAGGTCAATCCTTACGAGAGCTATATCGCGCTGGCGGAAAAGCTCAATGACGCTGCTCCGGGACCTAGCCCCAAGAAATCCATTTTCCTCACCACCGGGGCGGAAGCGGTGGAAAATGCGGTCAAGATCGCAAGAGCCGCGACCGGACGCTCCGGTATCATTGCTTTCAAGGGCGGCTTTCACGGCCGCACCATGATGGGCATGGCGCTGACCGGCAAGGTGGCGCCCTACAAGGTCGGCTTCGGCCCGTTTCCGTCCGACATCTATCATGTGCCTTATCCCGTGGCCTATCACGGCATCACCGAACAGATGAGCCTGGAGGCGCTGGACGGCCTGTTCAAGGCGGATATCGACCCCAAACGGGTCGCGGCGATCATCCTCGAGCCGGTGCAGGGCGAGGGCGGCTTCTATGCGGCCAGCCCCGACTTCATGCAGGCGCTGCGCAAACTGTGTGATGAACACGGCATGCTGCTGATCTGTGACGAGATCCAGACCGGCTTTGCCCGGACCGGCAAGATGTTTGCCACCGAATATAGCGACGTTGAGCCGGACCTGATGACGGTGGCCAAGGCCATGGCCGGCGGCTTCCCGATCAGCGGCGTGGTCGGCAAGGCGGACATGATGGACGCGGCGGCGCCGGGCGGCCTCGGCGGCACCTATGGCGGCTCACCGCTCGGCTGTGTCGCCGGGCTAAAGGTGATGGAGATTATCGAGCAGGATAACCTGTGCCAGCGCGCCGTGGAGATCGGCGAGCTGTTCAAGGGCCGACTGCTGCGCCTCAAGGGCAACGGCATGAGCTCGATCGGCGAAGTGCGCAACCTTGGCGCCATGATCGCCATGGAGCTGGTCAAAGACGGCGAGGCCGACCGGCCCGACCCGGAGCTCACCGGCCGCATTGTCCGCGACGCCGCGGAAAAAGGCCTCACCCTGCTCAGTTGCGGGGTGCGCGGCAACGTGATCCGCTTCCTGCCGGCGCTGACGGCCAGCGACGATCTTCTTAACGAGGGACTTGATATCTTGGAACAGGTCTTGATGGCCAGATAGACGGGCCTTTTGCATTGCAGACTGACTGGGGCCCGAAAGGGCCCTTTTTTTCTAGTTGAAATAGATCAAGGTTGGTTAAGGAAGGTTGATAGAAGCATATCAAAAAAAGGGTGCGTGCAAACAATACGAGATCTTGGTGCAAAATTTGACATGTTATTAAGTTGTAACGGTCACTCATTTTCAGAACATCACTTACATCACTGAAGATCATGTCATATATCGGCTAGCTACCGAATTTGGGGGCATATTCTTCTTTGTCGGGTTGGGCTAGGTGTCAATGCGACATCGCTATTCCTAAATACATGAAGGATTGAACCGTTCCCGGTTTGCTAGACTAGTCGAATTCAACCTTCATCTGGCTCATGAATTCACGGAATGCCATTTCTACGGATGAGAATTCCTTTTCCTGTTTCCAGGCGAGGCCTATATCCATCGTTGGGATTTTCTCTGAAATCTCCCGAGCTTCAATTCGGTGCCCCTCCAAAGACCAGGGACGATAAACCATGTCAGAGAGTATGGTAACCCCTACACCATTTGCAACCAGTCCCCTTACGGCTTCTACTGATGATGTACGAAAAATCGTATTGGGTCGGAATGGAGTCTTGTTCCAGTATTTTTGCGCTGTATTGCTGGCCTCGTCTACAGTAAGCATGACGTATGGTTCTTCGGCGATGTCTTTCAGGGTTACTGTCGGCTGCTGAACTAGTTTATGGTCGGAACTAACCCAAAGTTTTCGGGGGGATTTCATCAGGGTTTCATACGCAATGTCTTCCTGATTCAGCAAGTTGGACGTAAGCATCACGGCCATATCATAGTGGCCTGAAATCAGACCTTCCTCGATTGCTCCTCGCGGTGCTTCGAATAGTTCCAGTTCGACGTTTGGGAAGTTTCTTATGAAACGAGTAACATATTCTGGAATGTAGTAGCCTGAGACAGTGTAAGTGCAGGCAAGTCGCATTTTGCCAGCAATATTACGGTGGGCTTCTTTTGGGAACCTGATCGCTTCTTCCACGGCAGTAAGCACATTTCTTGCTCGGTGAAGAAACTGTTTTCCTTCATAGGTTAGGGTGATGCCATGCGAGTGGCGCTCGAACAAACGAGCGTCCAGCATCTCTTCAAGGCTTTTGATGGCTGTGGTAATAGCCGACTGGGAAATATTTTGGTGTGATGCCGCTTCGGTAATCTGACCGGCTTCGGCTGCTGCAATAAAATAGCGTATCTGTTTCAGTGATATCATATCTCGATAGTCCTGCTAGTTACGGAATGACATGTGAAAAATAAATGAATCAAAATATATTATTGTAAAAATAAATGCCGTAAACACCTGTGAAATTGATGCCCAGCGCCAACAGATGAAAAGAAATAAAAAGTAAAAATCGTTTTAAATTAGTAACATAGATATGTTTCTGAGGCTCTCCCTTGGCATCTTCGTATATAATGGCGGCAATCCTGTGATATAAAAAAAACAGAAAAATATTTATATAAAATTATATTTTACAAATTCACTCCAAGTGTCAAATATAATAATCGATTTATTTACTGAATATGGTGTGGAGGGCGCATTGTCCATCAATATCAACTGTGACATGGGGGAGGGCTTCGGCCTTTATCAGATGGGAGATGATGAGGCCATCATGCCGTATGTGACAGAGGCTAACATTGCGTGTGGGTTTCATGCTTCTGATCCTGGTCATATGCACAAGACTGTGTTGCTTGCAAAATCATATGGCGTAAAGATTGGAGCTCATTTTTCACTACCCGATCTTCAGGGATTCGGTCGACGGGAAATGAAAGTGAGCAGGGAAGAAATTTTCGATATCGTTCTTTATCAGGTGGGTGCGCTTATAGCCTTTCTGGACATCAACAATTTGACTCTTAATCACCTGAAGCCCCATGGCGCGCTTTATGGCATGGCGGCTCGCCAACAGGAGATTGCCGAGGCTATTGCGGATGTCGCAGAGCACTATCAGGTGTCAGTGTTTGGCTTGGCCGGTACTCTGCATGAGGAAGTCTATAAGGGTAGAGGGCTGGACTTTGTGCCCGAATTTTACGCAGACCTGGAATACGACCGTGATGGACATCTTGTGATTACGCGCAGCCATGATGTGGTAAACCCATCTGTAGCTGCAGCTCGTTGTCTTAGGGCTGTTATGGAGCGTAAGGTTGCGACGGTAGAGGGGGCGGATATTGACGTTCAGGTCAGTTCTGTCTGCGTCCACTCCGATACACCCAATTCGGTAGAGGTGGCAAAGCAAGTCCGGGAGGTCCTGTCGCCATATATGCCTGCCACTACAAAGTAATGGAGAAGAAGAAATGAGTACGCAAATTATTGCCCATCTGCCGGGCACCTTTTACAGAACTCCGTCTCCGGATGCGCCGGCCTACAAGGAAGTTGGCGATGCTGTCTCGGAAGGAGATGTGGTAGGTCTGATTGAAGTAATGAAATCCTTTCATGAGTTGCGAGCCAATGTTTCTGGTACGGTCAAGGCGTTTCTGGTCAGTTCGGAAGAGGCGGTGATGCCTGGTCAGCCTCTTGTTGAAATCGAATAATTGGAATGTTTTGATGGTTTGTTCAATTAAGAAGTTGTTGATTGCTAATCGCGGCGAGATTGCCGTCCGGATAATCCGTGCGGCACGAGAGTTGGGTATTCAAACAGTGCAGGTTTACAGCGATGCTGATGTGGAATCGCTTGCCGTCCGAATGGCGGATGAAGCGGTTAATATTGGACCCGCTCAAGCTCAGAAGTCATATCTGTCCGCTGACGCGATCCTCAGCGCAGCGAAGGAATGTGGTGCGGATGCTATCCACCCTGGCTATGGTTTTTTTGCCGAAAACGCTGATTTTGCCGACGCTGTTGTTGGTGCGGGTATGGTGTTTGTTGGTCCATCAGGTAATACGATACGTATGATGGGAGATAAGGTTGGTGGACGAAATGCCGCAAGGATGGCAGGTGTGCCAATAGTGCCCGGTAGTGACGGGCGGATTGGCGATTTAATCGAGGCTGAGAGGGTTGCTGAGGAAATAGGATTTCCTCTGATGATCAAAGCCTCAGCCGGTGGCGGCGGCAGGGGTATACGTGTTGTAAGTAATATGGACGCGTTCAGGGAGCAAGCTCACCAGGCGAGTGCAGAAGCACAGGCAGCCTTCGGTGATGGGGGGCTCTATATTGAGCGTTTCATTGAAAAAAGCCGCCATGTAGAGGTCCAGATAATGGGGGACGGCGAGAATGTTGTTCACTTTTATGAGCGGGAGTGTTCTATGCAGCGCCGCCGCCAGAAAGTATGGGAAGAGGCGCCTGCGACCATGCTCCCGGGCGATGTGCGGGAAAAGCTGTGTAAATCGGCGGTCGATCTTGCCGCACAGGTTTTCTACAAGGGGGCGGGAACAGTAGAGTTTCTATATGACTCAAACACACATGAGTATTTTTTCATTGAGATGAATACCAGAATTCAAGTCGAGCATCCGGTGACTGAAATGATCACGGGCGTGGATTTGGTTCGTGAGATGATCCTTATTGCCGGTGGAGAGAAAATTTCGGTCAGTCAGTCAGATATTCCCTGTACTGGCCATGCAATCGAGGTGCGTCTCAACGCAGAAGACCCGGCAAAGCAGTTTCTCCCCTGGCCCGGACAAATTAGCGAGATGCGTGTTCCCGGTGGGGCGGGCATTCGTTTCGATGCCATGATATATCCAGGTTATGTGATTCCTCCCTTTTATGATTCATTGTTAGGTAAGCTGATTGTGTGGGATAAGGATCGATCCGCGGCGATTGCTCGATTGGAGCGCGCTCTTGCAGAACTGAGTATCGGGGGTGTGAAGTCCACTCAGCCGCTATTCGAGGCCCTGGCAAAGGATCGAAATGTGCGGGAAGGCGAATTTGATACTCGTTGGCTTGAGGTGTGGCTGGAAGACAATCAGTCCAGTTTGGCGGAAGAGCAAGAAAAAGGTGCCGCATGAAGACCAGATATTCCTTTGGGGGTGATGAACATATCTTCGTTGAAATAGATGAGGAAATGTCGCTGGAGGCTTTCTTCAAAAGTCTTTCAATGACCAGGGCGATTAGTCAGGGCAACATTGATGGTCTCCTGGAGATTTGTCCGGCCAACGCTTCTTTCCAGATCCGCTATAATCCGGACATTATTGCGCCTGAAGATATCCTTGCGCGCATAAAGGCTATCGAGGTTGAGGCGGAGCAGGCTGCAAACAAGCTAGATACGCGAATTATCGAGATTCCAGTTCTCTATGGGGATCCCTGGACATATGAAACTCTTATGCGTTTCAGGGAGCGTCACCAGGACCCCGAGGGAACGGACCTTGAGTATGGCGCGCGGATCAATGGATTCTCCTCTGTAGAAGAGTTTATCGAGGCTCATCACGGGTCTCCCTGGTTTGTGACAATGGTGGGCTTTGTTGCCGGTCTTCCATTCATGTATCAGATGGTCGATCGGCCTCGCCAACTTGAGGTTCCGAAATATCTGACGCCGCGAACGGACACTCCAAAGCTGACAGTGGGGCACGGTGGGTGCTTTGGCTGTATTTATTCCGTTAGGGGAGCAGGAGGATATCAGATGTTTGGTGTAACTCCTATGCCGATCTATGACCCCGATCAAAAAGTCAGCCATCTCAAAGATTTTATGATCTTCTTTAAACCGGGCGACATCGTAAAATTCCGGCCAGTTGAGCGAACTGAATATGACCAGATTATTGAAGCCGTCGAGAGCGGAGTATTTGAACCGAAAATCCGGAACGTGAACTTTTCTCTGGCAGAGTTCAAGGCGGATATGGATGGATACAATAGGAAACTGATGGAGATTCTGGATGTCAGTAACAGTTAAGGCGCCAGGTCTGGCCACCAGCGTTCAAGATTTGGGGAGATTCGGCTACTATCATCTTGGCATTCCCCAATCTGGGGCGATGGACCGTTATTCTTTAAGGGTCGCGAATATGCTGGTTGGAAATGAAGAGGGGGCAGCAGCGTTGGAGGCTGTCTTTATGGGGCCGGAGCTGGAATTCTCAGACGACAGAATTGTTGCTGTGACTGGTGCGGAGATGCCGCCTCGGATAAACGGAAAGGAAATGCCGGCTTGGGAGGCATTTCAGGTCACAGCTGGTGACACGTTGTCTTTTGATTTTCTTAAATCCGGCGCCAGAATATATATTGCGATATCTGGCGGTATTGATGTACCTGAGGTTCTGGGCAGCCGTTCCACTTATGCGTTGGGTGTATTGGGTGGTAAAGATGGTCGCCCTGTTCAGGGGGAAGATGTTCTCGCGCTTGGTGATGCAGGCACGACTGCCAGGGATCGTTTATCGGTACCGGAGGACTATCGCCGTGTGATCGCGGGTCCGACTACTCTCCGTATGATTCCAGACATTTATTGGCATCGTCTAACCGATTCAGCAAAGGCGCAGTTCCTTGCAGATGAATGGAAAGTAGCGCCTGAGGCTGACAGAATCGGGTATCGTTTTAAAGGCGGTCAGAGACTAGAGTTCGTAGAACGTGAACAGCCATTTGGAGCTGGTTCAGATCCATCAAATATTGTCGACAGCTGCTATCCGTATGGCTCGATTCAGGTGCCGAGTGGAACGGAGCCCATTGTTCTGCATAGAGATGCTGTTTCCGGTGGCGGTTATTTTATGGTTGGGACCGTTATATCGGCCGATATGGATATAATTGGCCAACTGCAACCGCATATGCCTGTGCATTTCCAAAAGGTGAGTATGGATGAAGCTCTGTCCGCTAGAAAACAACGCCAAAACATTCTGCAAGATCTTCGAGACCTGTTAACTTAGTACGCCAACACTTCTCATCCCCCCAAAATTTGTTGGCACCTTGAAAGCCCCCTCAAAGGAGGGGGCTTTCTTTTATTCTGGCGGCCTGCTGATGGGCTGTAGTTGTTAAGTTTTAGCTCAAAACCAGATAATAAAAAATATATATGCTTATTATAAAAAAATATAATAAAGGGGTGGAAATGCTCGCCGCCCGCCTTTTTCTTGTCAGGTAACCATCTTTATATATTACTATAACCATAGGAAATAAAACGAAAAAAATTCTAACTTATGGAGAAAATGTTTTCCGGGCATCGCCTATAATATTAAAAAAATATATAATAGAATATATGAAATAGTATTTTACAATAATGTTTTTTACTAGCAGGCTCTTGTTGTGGGAAAGGAGGAAAGGAACTCCAGTCCCAAGATTAGAAGCATAGTATTCAGTAACGGAGAAAATATCATGCTGTGGAGGAAGATATCATGCTAAAAAGCCAAAAAGGTCGGTCGTTTATCAAGAATTCTACTGCGCTTGCTTGCGGTGTCGTGGCAGGATTTCCGGGTGTAATGTTTGCCCACGGCAGCGAAGCCGACAATGGAACTTCTATACTTTTGGAAGAAGTTGTGGTCACAGCGCAAAAGCGAGAAGAAAGCCAGCAATCTGTTGGTATTGCGATAACGACCTTTTCCGGCAACCAGATGAAAAAGATCGGTGTCGAAAATAGTGTGGATATTGCGAAATTTACACCGGGTGTATCTCTTTCCGGCAGCTTCGCCGGCCAACAGCAGCAGTTTTCTATTCGCGGTGTAACCCAAAATGATTTTAACGATCATGTTGAGGCACCAAACGCGGTTTACATTGATGAGGGCTACGTAGCTTTTCAACAAGGACAGATCTTTGCATCGTTTGACGTAGAGCGTGTTGAGGTCTTGAAAGGACCGCAGGGTACGCTGTTTGGTCGAAACGCAACCGGTGGGTTGGTTCATTTCTTAACTCGTAAGCCGACGGAGGAGTTTGAGGGGTATGTCGATGCTACATATGGCTCATACGATCAGGTCCGATTAGAGGGGGCAGTAGGTGGTCCTATTTCAGATACACTGCGTTTCAGGCTTTCTGGTCTTTATAACAAGAATGATGGTTATGTGAAAAACTCGTATCCAGACAATGTTTATATACCGGATTCTGTTCTTGCAGTTGCACCAATCAATAATGGAACAGCTCAGCCTGCGGGAGCTGGTGCCGATCTCGGTGGGGACGATACCCGGGCTCTGCGGCTGCATCTCGAAAAGGATTTTGGTGGCAATGCCAGCCTTCTTTTGTCGGCATTTTGGACAGAGACCACGGCTTCGGTAGGGCCGTATCAGTCAACTCCAACCGTCGCGATCATTGACGAGAATGGCGGGCATATCAATACCATTCGGGCGGCTGCGGATGAGACTAGGGAAATGATCGGGCCGAATGGCGTTGGTCTGAGTGGTACATTTGATCTGGACGCCGATACATTGCGACCGGTGCCAGGAGGTGATTTTTTTGGTTATCTTGATCCTGATGGCAATGGCTTCATTACGTCAAGCGACTATGCTTTTGATGACCTGAATAAGTATCAGACGTATGGTGCTACGGCGCGCTTTGCCTCAGATTTCGAAAGTGTTACTTTCACTTCCATAACAGATTTGAAGCATCATGAGAAGTTTCAGGCGCTTGACCTGGAGGCGGGTCCTGCGGACCAGTTTTTCTGGTTCGGGGACGCGAATATTGACTCTTTCACTCAAGAATTCCGCCTGAGTGGGGAAGGCGATAATTATCGATGGGTGACAGGTTTCTACTACCTTAATATTGAGTCCCATAGCGTGACTGGTTTTGGGGCTATCGACAGTTCAATCTTCTCTGCTGGAGTGGGCGGTGGTTTCGATCAGCCTCGTATCGCTGATCTGGATACGGAGTCCTACTCACTCTTCGGTCAGATAGAATATGACCTCGCCGAACAGTGGAGATTGATTGCTGGTATCCGTGGTACTATTGAAAAGAAAGAGTATGAATTTGATGTTCTGACCACGCCACAGGTGGATCCGTTGGCGTGGGATTATGCTAACCCCTTGAGTAGTCGCGGTCTCTTCACGGATGCAACCAAAGAAGATCTGGTCACCGGAAAACTGCAACTGGACTATTTACCTACTGATGACATTTTGATCTATGGGAGTTTCAGCAGGGGTGTAAAGGCGGGCAGCTTCAATTCTGGCGGTGCTGATATTACTGATGAACAAATTCCGTACGATAAAGAAGTACTGCATGCCTTTGAGTTGGGTTTCAAATCAACTTTGTTTGAAGGTGCAGCAAGATTCAATGCTGCTGCCTACTACTATGATTACAAAGACTACCAGGCGTCTCGATGGACGGGGCTTGGTAATATTATCACCAACAATGATTCAACGGTGAAGGGCTTCGATGTTGAACTCGTAACTTCTCCTATTGATAATCTCGATATGATGGTTTCCTTTGGCTACATCGACGCTGTCGTGAAAGATCTGAATATTGCAGGAAACTTGGTTGATGTCCGGCCAACCTTCTCGCCAGAGGTAACGGCATCTGGGTTGGTGCGCTATACAATTCCAGAAGTGGCTGGTGGCTATCTTACCGCACAGGCAAGCGTTAGCTACCAGTCAAGTGTATTCCACAATCTGTCCAATTTCGACGCTTCACGCTTTGATCCATGGACGGTTGTTGACCTCCGCCTGAGTTGGGAGAAGGACGATGGCTCCTGGGAGGTTGACGCATTCGTCAAGAATGTCTTCGATGAGCGCTACAATGTCATCGGCTTTGACCTCGCGCAGCTCTGTGGTTGTAATGAAGAAGCTCAGGGTAAGCCTCGTTGGTGGGGTGTCTCTGCGAGACGTAACTTCTAGATCACTGGAAAAAACGCTCATCTCCCATTGAGGCTGGCAGGACTAAATTTTCTTTTCTTAAGGTTTGCCAGCCTCATTTTTTCTCCGGAGTAAAAATTATGTCTGAAACAAAAGATATTCCAATTGTGGTGGTAGAGAGGATACCTTTTTGGCTGGCAGTTGCCTTAACCGTTTTAGTATCAATGCCATTTGGGCTATGGCTAGGAGAATATAATTTCGCGCTGTGGTGTGCCTTTATCGTATGGGCCGAGTATTTTGCTCTTGGTGCCAAACCGGAAGCGATGAAGGTTGTTATTCCGAGCTTTTGCTATGCCGCCTTTATTACCGCGATTACCCTAACTCTCACACCTTTTTTAGATTTTCTGCCAGATGTGTGCACATCTGGTGATTTGACAATATCGGTGGGTTTGTTTGTCGGGGTTTGTTTCCTGGTCTATTCCATGCGCTGGTCCGATACCTTCAAACAAGGATCTTTGCCATTTTTTAATGGGATGTCGATGGCGCTCGGACTCTATTTCACTGGAAGTTTTCCTGAAATGGGCATTGTGCCTGGGCCATTCGCTGCAGCTATATGGGCAAGTGTTATGTGCTTATTTGGCTGCTTCTTGGGTTGGTTTAATGTAACTATTACCTTTCCTCTGGAGAAAAATGATTTTGGTGAAGATGAAACGTGACAATTACGTCAAGGATTTTAGAGTTATTGTCAGCAATTGAACCTAGTCCGGTAATTGATGAACTGAGTCCAGTTATACCGAGTTAGTTTGTCAAGACTGCAACTTTTTTTGAAACAAAGCCTGAGAGCAGATATCAAATGAGTGAAGCTTCTGAAATTTCCTCCACTGTCTCCTATGAGAGCGCCTATGCGGACGGTTTCCGTCACAACTGGACCAAACGGGAAATCCTGGAATATTTCAACATGCCTTTCATGGACCTGTTATTTGAGGCCCAGACAATACACCGCACGCATTTCGACCCCAACCGGGTGCAGTTGAGCCAGCTGTGTTCCATTAAAACCGGCGGCTGTCCGGAAGACTGTAAATATTGTCCCCAGTCCGCCCGCTACCAGACCGAAGTGGACGCCAGCAAACTGATGGCTGTGCAGGAAGTGATTGAAAAAGCGAAAAAGGCGAAGGAAGCCGGCGCGACCCGCTATTGCATGGGGGCCGCCTGGCGCAGTCCCAAGGGCCGCGATATGGATGCGGTCGTGGCCATGATCGAGGGAGTCAAGGACCTGGGCATGGAAACCTGCGTCACGCTCGGCATGCTGGACGAGGAACAGGTGACCCGGCTCAAGCAGGCGGGACTGGACTATTACAATCACAATGTGGACAGCTCCCCGGAATATTATAAAGAGATTATCACCACCCGCTCCTACGAAGACCGGCTCGAGACCCTGGAGCGGGTGCGCGGCGCCGGTATTAACGTCTGCAGCGGCGGTATCGTCGGCATGGGCGAAAGCCTCGAGGACCGGGCCGGCATGCTGCAGACCCTGGCCAACTTGCCGCAGCATCCGGGCAGCGTTCCGATCAACATGCTGGTCCAGGTGGAAGGCACGCCGCTGTTCGGCGAAGGCAAAATGGACCCGTTTGATTTTGTCCGTACCATCGCCGTGGCCCGAATCCTGATGCCGGCCTCCTATGTGCGTCTCAGCGCTGGCCGCGAGGAGATGAACGACGAGATGCAGGCACTCTGTTTTATGGCTGGTGCCAACAGCATTTTCTATGGGGAAAAGCTGCTGACCACACCGAACTCGATCCAGAACCGGGACACGGAGCTGTTCGAGCGTCTGGGCATTAACCCCGAAGGCAAATAATGTCGAATAGCAAAGAGCTGAGCGCGGATCTTCCGGAATGGTACCGGGAAGGCTATGACAATATCTGGCTGCCCTATACCCAGATGAAAACGGCGCCGGATGCCTTGCCGGTGGTCGGCACCGACGGGGTTTACCTGGAGCTGGCCGACGGCCGCAGGCTTCTTGACGGCATCGCCAGCTGGTGGACCGCCTGCCACGGCTATAACCATCCCGGCATGAAAGAGAAAATGAAGGCGCAGATCGACCGGATGTCCCATGTGATGCTGGGCGGCCTGGTCCATGAGGGGGCGCTTGACCTGTCGCGGCGGCTGGCAGGGCTTCTGCCCGGCGACCTTAATCACGTCTTTTTTTCCGAATCCGGATCGGTCTCCGTGGAAATCGCCCTGAAGATGGCGGTGCAGTTCTGGCTCAACCAGGGTATCGAAGGCCGGGCCCGCTTTGTCGGGTTCAAGGCCGGCTATCACGGGGATACCTCTGCCGCCATGTCGGTGGGCGACAGCGACGACGGCATGCACAAGGCGTTCGGCGGCTACCTGCAGCA